>USFX01000161.1 GCA_900553965.1 uncultured Prevotella sp. | reverse complement strand
CCCCGCAACCCCGTAAGGCCCTTACGGCAAGCCCGTCGCGGCTCTCCGGCAAAACCACGGAATTGTCCCTGTTTGTAACCTGCTATGAATAAGGATATTACAAAAGTTGTCAAAATATCCTCACGGAGACCCCTAAAATTTGATACGCTCATGCTTGCGATATTTGAGCCCGTCTCCGCATTTTTTTGAAAAGTCCCCATTCTCGTCGGCCTTAAATTCAGAATTTTAATTACGGAAAATCCTAAATAAAGGTTTCTTCAATACATATATTTCCCCCTCCGCCCCGTTTCTTCCCTCTTTTATTCGTTTCTTCCGTTGATTTTTCGTACTTTTGGGGCACAGTTGGCGTTATGGGTGGCGGATGGCGGCCTGTGATGCCGGCGGAAAGAAAAAAAGAAAAGAACATGGAGAATAAGAAGCCAATGCGCAATATATGTATTGTGGCGGGGGCACGCCCCAATTTCATTAAGGTTGCACCCATCGTCCGGGCCATCGCCAAGGCCCGCGGAGAGGGTGCGGAGATGAGTTGCAGTCTTGTCTATACGGGCCGGGCGGACGACCCGACGCTGGAACAGTCGCTTTTCGACGACCTGAGGATAGGCCGTCCCGACGTCTGTCTTGGTGTCGACTGCGTCAGTCTCAACGAGCTGACGGGGCGGGTGATGGGCGAGTTTGAGGCCTATCTCGACACCCACGCGACCGATGTCGTCATCGTCGTGGACGACCTCGCGTCGACAATGGCCGTGGCCATCGTCACGAAGAAGCGCGGTGTCAGGCTGGCCCACCTCGTGGCCGGCACGCGTTCGTTCGACATAACCATGCCAAAGGAAATCAACCGGCTTGTCATCGACGGCTTGAGTGACCTGCTTTTCACGGCTGGTTCGGGCGCATGTACGGTTGTCTCGCGCGAGGGCGCCGACCTCTCGCAGGTCTATATGGTCGGCAATATCCTGATGGACACGCTCCGTTTCAATCACGAAAGGTTTTGCCGTCCGGCCATCGCCGACGAAATCGGCCTGACTGAGGGCCGTTACGTCGTCTTCACCCTCAACCGCCGCGCGCTGATGGCCGACCGTGAGAACCTGCGCCGGATGCTGGAGGCGATGCTCGCGGCTGCCGGCGACATGCCCGTGGTGGCCCCGTTGCGCGGCGAGGCCCGACGGGTCGTTGAAGAGCTGCTGCCGGAAGGTGTCGGCGGTTTTTACCAGACCGGACCGCTGTCCTATCTCGAATTCGGATGGCTGGCCGCCCATGCCTGTGGTGTGGTCACGGACTCTGGAAATGTGGCGGAGGAGGCGACGTTCAACGGAGTGCCCTGCATAACGCTCAACAGCTATACGGAACATGCCGAGACGGTCACCGTCGGCTCGAACGTGCTCGTCGGCGAGGATTCCGCAAGGCTCGGCGAGGCCGTCGGCGACATGGTCGGAGGACGCTGGAAGAAATGCGGTCTGCCGGACAGATGGGACGGACGGACGGCCGACAGAATCGTAAGAATATTGTCGTTGTGATGCTTTTTAAGTGAAAAATGTGTATCTTTGCACCTGCAAATATGGTTCACCGGTGAGTGATTAAAAGGGAACGGGGTGGAAATCCCCGACAGGCCCGCTGCTGTGAACCGCCTTTCAGGGGCAGAATAGAGTGTCACTGGCCGTTTGGCCGGGAAGACATTCTGTCCGGGCGGAAAGTCAGAAGACCTGCCATTGCACGTCCTTCGTGGTAATCTCGTGGAACAGATTGTGAAGGACCAAGGTACAGAAATCTTTCTGAAAAAGCTGATTTATGAGAAAACATCTACTTTTGTTGTCTGCCGCATTGACGGTGTCTGCGGTAGTGTCAGGTCAAAAGATGACCGACAGCGAGTCCCATAGCAAGTATATCCTTGCCGTGGATGAGTATGTTCCGGCTCCGGGACAGTTTGTCAACGTCCTTCCGAAATACGAGGAGGGTGACGATGCCGCAGCAATGGCGGCCAAATGTACCGCCGCTTTGGCTGAGAATAATGCCGGTGTGATTACCCTCGGAGCATACGGCGGGTACGTCACGTTTCATTTTGACCACAGTATTGCAAACATTCCGGGTGAGCGTGATCTCTACATAATGGGCAACGCCACCAAAGGCGGGGCAGAGCCGGGCGTGGTCATGGTCTCTAAGGACACCAACGGCAACGGTCTGCCGGACGACGAGTGGTACGAACTGGCCGGAAGCGTTGACGTGGACAGCGTCGGAAAGGTTGTATACGGCTATTCCATAACGTACGCTCCCGACCTGATGAACAACATTCCGTGGACGGACAGCCGCGGCCAGAGCGGAACGGTCGACCGCAACACGTTCCACGCTCAGGAATATTTCCCGCAGTGGATGGAAGGCCCGCTGACGTTCACCGGTACGCTCCTTCCCTCCAACTGCCATAACACGGGAACGGCGGAGCGCCCGAACTGGGTGCTCAACAGCTTCAGATACGGTTATGTGGACAACGTGGCTAACACCGACATACCCGGTTGCAGCTTTGACATCAGCTGGGCCGTGGACGGCGATCGCCGTCACGTGGACCTCGACTTCGTCGATTTCGTCCGCGTCTACAACGGTATGAACCAGAAGTGCGGCTGGATCGGCGAGACATCGACGGAGGTCTCGGGTGCCGAAGACCTCCATCCCGAGCGGTCAATCGCCGCCATCATAGCCTCGGAGACACGCACGGCGACATTCGAGGAGATTGCCCTCGGTGAGGAAAGCTATTGGAACGGCTCCGACATGAAGGGCACGGAGGATACCGACGACTATGGTTCGACGGTCTATCGGAACTCATTCGCGAGCGGTTCGTTCCGTTTCAACAATACATATAACGCCATATATGGCTCTTGGTCGGGCTTCGCCGTGTCCAATCAGACATCGGTAGTGTTCAACAGTTACGACGACCAGTATCACTGCTCGGTCGGTCACGGCTATGACAAGTCGGCCAATTATGCCGTCGTGTTCCCCTACGGCGAGACCGTAGAGGTGATGAACAAACCGGAGGGCGATGTTCTCAGCGGCTTCTATGTGGCCAATGCCGCCGCCAATGTCAACGCCTATCTGAACGGCGACGGCATGACGGGCAAGTTTGAGGCGGGCGACTGGTGTAAGCTCACCGTCACCGGCCATCACGCCGACGGCACGACATCAGCCGTGGAGGTCTATCTCGCCGACTACCGTGCGGCCGATGAGGCTTCACATTATTATATAGACTACTGGCAGTGGGTTGACCTCGCCTCGCTCGGAAAGGTGAAGGAACTGTCCTTCGCCGTGACGAGCAGCCACAACAACGACTGGGGAATGACCACGCCGGGCTATTTCTGCATGGACAATCTCAACGGAGAGAAGGACGGTACGGCCGGAATCACCAGCCGTGCGGCCGCATCAGCAGCTACGCCAGCCGCACGCTATTCGTTGGACGGCCGCCGGATGGAGGCTCCGCGCCGCGGAGTGAACATCGTCCGCATGTCCGACGGAACGGTGCGGAAGGTATTCGTGAAGTGATATGAGACAAATCGTTTATATATTCGCCGTCTGTCTTCTGTTCCTGTCCTGCGGGAACGGAAGACAGACGGCTGCGTTTGGAGAGGGTGACACCGTCGTGTTCCGCTACGCCCGGCTGATAGAGGCGGTGCGTTATGACGGCTTTACGGTTGTGCGCATGGCCGACCCGTGGCATGAGGGGCGCACGCTCCACACCTACGTGCTCGTGCCCCGCAGTGCCGGAGAGATTGACGGGCTGCCCGAGGGCACCGTCGTCCGCACACCGTTGCGCCGCGCCGTTCCCTTTTCGACCGTCCATGCCGCCCTCGCCATAGACCTCGGGCGCCAGAAGTCCATTGCCGGCATGGCCGATATGGCGTATGTCAAGCTGCCTTACATACGTCGGGAGTGTCGTGCTGGACGCATTGTCGACGTCGGAAGCTCAATGAATCCGGACATCGAAAAGCTGATCGACACGCGTCCGGACGCCGTGCTGGTGTCGCCGTTCGAGAACAGCGGCGGCTACGGAAAGCTGGAGGAGACGGGCATACCGCTCGTCGAGTGTCCCGACTATATGGAGACCTCGGCTCTCGGACGGGCCGAATGGATGCGCTTCTACGGCATGCTTTTCGGTGCTGAGGCCGCGGCAGACTCACTGTTTGCCGTTGTCGACAGCAGCTATCTGTCGCTCCGGAACAAGGTGATGCTGTCGTCGACATGCCGCACGGTTCTTGTCGACAAGATGACAGGCTCGGTATGGTATATGCCGGGCGGTCAGAGCACGTTCGGGACGATGCTGGCGGAGGCCGGTTTCAGCTATGCCTTCTCCGACGATACCCACAGCGGAAGCCTTGCCCTGCCTTTCGAGACCGTGCTCGACGAATGCGGTGACGCCGACATCTGGCTTTTCCGTCATAGCTGCCGGAGGCCGATGACATACGCGGAGCTTTATTCGGAATATCATGGTTACGGCCGTATGCGTCCGTTCCGCGAGCGCCGGTGCTACGGATGCAATGTCGAGACGTCGCTGTTTTTCGAGGAAACGCCTTTCCGCCCGGACTATCTGCTGGCCGATCTCATCCGTATAGCCCATCCGGAAATGTCCATCCCGGGCGAAATGCGGTATTTCCAGAAAGTGAAAGAGTAGGGGGAGGGGCGTTGACGTGACGCCGTTTCTCTTTCCGTCGATGTAGGATGTCTGCAGCTTTCGGACGTAAACAGGTGTCTTCCGATGTTTTTTTACTAAATAAAAATCCTGTAAGAGTATGAATAAAGGTTCGGTCTACTGTCTGATGGCGGTCTTGCTGACGATATTGCTTTTTGCTGTCAACCTATGCATGGGGGCCGTCCGGATTCCTCTCCATGACGTTTTCAGTGCCCTTTTCGGCACAGGGGAGGTTCGGGAGAGCTGGCGGTTCATCGTCGTCGGCTCACGTCTGCCGCAGGCCATCACCGCAATGCTGTCCGGCGGGGCGCTTGCCGTGAGCGGTCTGATGCTCCAGACGGCTTTCCGCAATCCGCTGGCCGACCCGTCGGTGTTCGGTATCAGCAGCGGAGCGGGGCTTGGGGTGGCGCTTGTCATTCTCTTTCTCGGCGGCAGCGTCACGGCCGGGGCATTCTCGCTGACGGGCTTCGCCGCAATCTTCGTCGCCGCTTTTGCCGGCGCCATGGCCGTCATGGCCGTCATATTCTTCTTTTCCACCATTGTACGCAACAACACTACGCTGCTTATCATCGGCATTATGATAGGCTATCTTTCGTCTTCGGCCGTCTCGCTTCTCAACTTTTTTGCCACGGCTGAGGGCGTCAAGTCCTATCTGGTCTGGGGACTTGGCAATTTCGGAGGCGTCACGATGGCGCAGATGCCCGCTTTTGCGGCCATTGTTCTCGGCGGCCTCGTCGCCGCACTGCTGATGGTCAAGCCGCTCAACGCCCTGCTGCTCGGCGACCGTTATGCCGAAAATCTCGGTGTCAATATCCGCATGGTCCGGAACAGTCTGCTCATTATCACAGGCGTTCTCACGGCCATCGTCACCGCTTTCTGTGGCCCCGTTGCCTTCATCGGTCTTGCCGTTCCCCATGTCGCGCGTCTGCTCACGACGACCGACGACCACCGCATCCTCATGCCAGCCACAATTCTGACCGGCGCTGTCGTCGCCCTGCTGTGCAACGTGCTCTGCGTCCTGCCCGGAGACGGAGGCATAATCCCCCTCAACGCCGTGACGCCGCTGCTCGGCGCACCGGTCATCATCTATGTGATAGTGAAAAGCAGGTAGGATATATTTGGCGTCAAAGCCAAAATGGTGTATTAACTTTGTGGTCGTATGAATCTCCTGACAAAAGGCTAACCGCCGGTTAGCCTTTTGTCAGGAGATTGATGAATATTTCTCTAAATCGGCATCATCAAACTTAGGAACAAATAAATTTGATAATCAGTGTTTGTCAAATTAGAACCAGTATTCTCAATCTACAAAAAAACAGATGGAATCTGCACAAATCCTCTAACACATACGTGAGTTCGATGAATTATAATCACCTGTAAATTTGGTGATTAGCGAAAATTGTTGTAACTTTATAGTGCTCAATTACAAA
>USFX01000160.1 GCA_900553965.1 uncultured Prevotella sp. | reverse complement strand
CGAATGTCAGTGGCTTGATCTTCTCCTGAATCTTCTGGAAGATGAAGAACAGAGCCGGCACGACCATAATCTGACATATCATACCGATGGCCATACCGCCGACGGCAGCTATACCGAGCGTCATGTTTCCATGGTAGCCTACACCCCAAGGGCATGTCAACGGCAACAGACCGATAATCAAAGCCAAAGAGGTCATCAGAATCGGGCGCAGACGGGCGGCGGCACCAAGCACGGCCGACCATGATATGGCCATACCCGTACGGCGGCGTTCGAGGGCGAACTCAACGATAAGGATGGCGTTCTTGGCCAACAGACCGATAAGCATGATGAGGGCAATCTGCATGTAGATGTCATTCTGCAGTGAGATATTGCCTATTTTTCCAATAATGCTTCCTATATTAATGGAAAGGAATGCTCCGGCCAATCCGAACGGAATAGAAAGGATTACCGACAGCGGCAACACGTAGCTCTCATACTGTGCTGACAGAATAAGATAGACGAACGTCAGACAGAGTACGAAGATGATGGCCGTTGAGTTGCTCGACTCCTGCTCCGAACGTGTCAGACCGGAGAACTCGTATGAGTATCCCTCGGGCAGACTCGTGGCGGCCACCTCCTCCATCGCCTTGATGACGTCACCGGTAGAATAGCCGTCGGCCGGAGAGGCGTTGACGTTGATTGAGGTGAAGAGGTTGAAGCGGTCAATCTCCTGCGGTGCATAAATCTTCGTCAAGTTGACATATTCCTTTATCGGGCTCATGCCTTTGGACGTACGTACATATATATTGTCGAGGCTCTTCAGGTCGCCGCGGAATTCGTATGCGGCCTGAATCATGACGCGGTAGAGCTTACCGTAGCTGTTGAAGTTGGATGCGTAGAGACCTCCGAAGTAGCCCTGCATGGTCGAGAGCACTACCGACGGGTCGATGCCGCTCTGCTTACATTTGGCCACATCAACGTCCATCATATACTGCGGATACTTAGAGTTGTACTGCGTCATGGCGTTCGACACTTCCGGACGCTTGTTCAGCTCACCGAGGAACTTCTGCGTCACGTCGAAGAACTTGTTCACGTCACCGCCGGTACGGTCCTGCATTGAGAACGTAAGACCGTTGGTCGCGGAGAATCCCTGTACCATAGGCGGCTGGAAAGCGAGAATCTGGGCGTCCTTGATGGTTGCCGTCTGCTTGTAGATCATGCCGAGCACCATAGAAGAACCTAAATTATGGATACCCAAAATCTTGGCCATACTTTCATTATTGTTACGCTCTTCAAAGCTCTTCAGCTTGACGATGAACGTTCCCTGATTGGAACCCTGACCTCCGATGAAGCTGTAACCGGTGATGCGCAGTGTACTTTCCACGGCCGGATTTGACTTGAGCATGTTGTCCACACGGTTCATAACGGCGTCGGTCTTTTCAAGACTCGTACCCGGATCGGTGGCTACGGTAACGAAAACAGTACCCGTGTCCTCGTCAGGCACAAGTCCCGTGCGTGTGTTAGCCATCAACAGCCCCATGCCGGCAATGCCCACAATTACGGCAATGACAGCGATGACGGGACGCTCGACGATGCGGCGCACACCGTTCTGATATTTCTTCTGTATCTTTTCATAAGAGGTATTGAACGAAAGGAAGAAGCGGTCAATCCTTGACATCTTGCGTTCGGTGCCGTCAGCGTTGTGCGGCTTCAGCAGGATGGCGCAGAGAGCCGGCGACAGCGTAAGGGCGTTGAGGGCCGAGATGACGATGGAGATGGCCATCGTGACACCGAACTCGCGGTAGAACGTTCCGCTCGTACCGCCGAGGAACGACACGGGGATGAACACGGCCGACATCACGAGGGTGATGGAGATGATGGCGCCGGAGATTTCGCTCATGGCGTCCTTCGATGCCGTAACCGTGCTCTTGTAGCCCAAATCGAGCTTGGCGTGGACGGCCTCGACCACCACGATGGCGTCATCGACCACAATGGCGATGGCAAGCACGAGGGCGGCCAGCGTCAGAAGGTTGAGCGAGAAGCCGAACACGTAGAGGAAGAAGAACGTTCCGATGAGTGACACGGGCACGGCGATAAGCGGGATGAGCGTCGAGCGGAAATCCTGCAAGAATATGTAAACCACGAAGAACACAAGAACGAATGCGATAATCAGCGTCTTGATAAGCTCGTGGATAGAGGCATTAAGGAACTCGGTTACGTCCTGCATTACTTTCAGTTCCGTTTCCGGCGGCAGAGACTTTGATGCCTCTGCCAGCACGGCCTTTATGTCTTTTGCAATCTGCGTTGCATTACTTCCGGCTGTCTGGGTCACCATCATCATGATGGATGATTTTCCGTCAACGGCCTGCTTGAACGAATAGTAGAGACCACCGAGCTCAACCTTGGCCACATCCTTCACGCGGACGGTCTGTCCGTCGGTGTCGCTCGTGATGATCATGTCGGCGAACTCTTCCGGTGTCTTCAGACGTCCCTTGTATCGGATGGTGTATTCATACTGGTTGTTGGTCTGCTCACCGAACTTACCGGGAGCGGCCTCGATGTTCTGCTGAGCCAGAATGCCGGTGATGTCGCTCGGCATGAGGTTGTGGTTCTTCATCTTCACCGGGTCGAGCCACAGACGCATGGTGTATGACTGCAGACCCATGGCCTGACACTCACCCACACCGTTGACACGCTTGATGGCCGGGATGATGTTGATGTCGGCGTAGTTTCCGAGGAACTGGTTGTCATATTTCGCCGGGTCACCGGTGAGGGCGAAGATGAGCACCGTACTGGTCTGACGCTTCATCACCTGGACACCGGCGCGTGTAACCTCGGCCGGCAGCAGTGCCGATGCCTGCGACACACGGTTCTGCACGTTCACCTGAGCCATATCGGCATTGGCTCCCTGCTTGAAGTAGACCGTGATTGAAGCCGAACCGTCGTTGGTGGCCGATGATGTCATGTATGTCATGCCTTCCACACCGTTGATCTGCTCCTCCAGCGGGGCGATGACGGAGTTCAGCACGGTCTCGGCGTTGGCACCGCTATATGACGCGCGCACCATCACCGTTGGCGGAGCGATGTCAGGATACTGCTCGATAGGCAGCGACACCAGTCCGATGAAACCCAATATCACTGTCAGGATGGAAATCACCGTCGACAGCACCGGGCGTTCGATAAATCTATCTAATTTCATTGTCAGTCTTTACTTATAATTACATTCCCATTGCTTTCTTGAACTCGCCCAGGTTGCCCTGTGCCTCGCCGAGCTTCTCGGCCTTCTTCAGCTTTTCTTCATACTGAGCCTCCGACAGCTGTTTGATCTCCGTGCCGTCACTGAGACTTGTCACGCCATAGACAACGATGACGTCGCCGGCTTTCAGTCCGCTCTCGATGATATAGTTCTTTCCGTCGTTCTCGGGGTTGACCGTCACGGGACTATATTTCACCTTGTTGTCCTTGCCGACGATGTAGACGAAGAACTTGTCCTGCACCTGCATTACGGCAGACTGCGGGATGACGATGGCGTTCTGTGCGTTCATCGGGATGATGATGGAGCCGGAGGCACCGCTCTTGAGGCGCTGTCCGGGGTTGTCGAAGTCGGCGCGCACCTGTACCGTGCCGGTGGCAGCGTCGATGACACCGCTGAGTGCGGCTACGTGTCCCTCCGTGCCGTAGATGCTGCCGTCAGCCAGCTGCAGCTTGACAGCGGGGAAGTCCTTGACGGCTGCCTCCATGCCTCCGTCGGAGTGGGAGAGAGTCATCATTTCTTTCTCGGTCAGCGAGAAGTAGACCTGCATGGTCTTGTTGTCTGAGACGGTTGTCAGTGGCTGGGGGCTTGACGAGCTGACCAGTGCGCCGACCTTATATGGCAACTCTCCGACAACGCCGTTGGCCGGGCTGGTCACGTAGCAGAAGTCGAGGTTCTGCTTGGCTGAGGCATAGCTGGCCTCGGCCTGTGCCAGAGCTGCTTTAGCTGACTCATAGGCGTTCTGTGCCGACTGGAGCTCGAAGTCTCCGATGACTTTGTTGTCAAACAGCTTCTTGCTGTTCTCGTATGTCAGTCTGGAAGTGTTCAGCTGAGCCTTTGCTGCACTGACGGAGGCTTTTGCCTGACGTGCTGCGGCCTCGTATGTAACGTTGTCAATGACGAAGAGCACCTGGCCCTTGCGCACGGCCTGTCCTTCCTTAACATTGATTTTCGTGATGAATCCGGCGATTTTCGGACGGATTTCCACGTCCTGTACACCTTTGATTGTTGCAGGATAAGTCGTCTGCAACTCTGCGTCTTGTGTCTGCACTGTTCTTACGGCATATTCGTTGTCGCCAAAATTCGGCTTGCCCTGGCTTCCGCCGCCACATGAGGCAAGCACTGCTGCGGCCAGTGCCGTAATGAAAAACATCTTTTTCTGTTTCATACCTATTTATATTTACTGTTCTATTGATTGTCAGATCCGGTCAAACCGGCGGAGAAAACTTTTTCTGTCCGTTCGGTTTTCGGCTTGCAAATATACCATATTATTATAATACCGCAATGCCCTGCGGTCAATATTTAAGAATATTTATTCGTTGTTTAAATAATTTTTTTGTGGATGGAGTGTATCTTTTCGAGGAGTGAGGAGGGTGGAGTGAGGAGGGAGATATGTTCTTATTGCATAAAAAAGCATGCACAATGACTATTCTCTCTCCTCACTCCACCCTCCTCACTCCTCGAAAAGACCATCCACAAAAAGACAAGCTCCTATTCTGTCAGCCCCATCTCGCGGGCTTTCTCCATGAGCAGCGTCATGAGCGGTTCGCGTTCGTTGGCGACGCGGTTGTCGAGAACGGCGTCCTTTAGGGTCTGCTTGAGCGTTCCGACCTCGCGGCAGGGCGTGAGGTGGAACATCTCCATGATTTCGTTGCCGTCGATGCACGGCTGGAGCAGCCGCTTGTAGTCCTTTTCCTTCAGGTCGGTCAGTTTCTCGCGGACGATGCGGAAGTTCTCCAGGAAACACTTCTTGCGGATCTGGTTCTTGCTCGTTATGTCAGCCTCGCAGAGTGTCATGAGGTCGTCGATGTCGTCTCCGGCGTCGTTCATGAGCCGTCTCACGGCGCTGTCCGTGACAATCTCGTCGGCAATGACAATCGGCCGCATGTGCAGGTCAACCAGCTTCTGGACATATCTCATCTTGGCGTCCATCGGCAGCATGAGCCTGCGGAAGAGCGGCGGAACCATCTTCGCACCTATTATATTGTGGTTGTGGAACGTCCATCCGGCGGCGTTGTCCCACCGTTTCGAGCGTGTCTTTCCGATGTCGTGGAGCAGTGCGGCCCAGCGGAGCCACAGCGAGTCCGTGCGCCGGCAGATGTTGTCGAGAACCTCCAGCGTGTGGTAGAAATTGTTCTTGTGGGCGCGTCCGTTGCGCGTCTCGACAATGTCGAGGGCGGCCAGCTCGGGCATGATGAGGTTGAGCAGTCCCGACCGCTGAAGGTCGACGAAGCCTCGGCTTGGCGTCGGGGTGAGCATGATCTTGTTGAGCTCGTCCTTTATGCGCTCGCCGCTGATGATTCTGATGCGGTCGGCGTTGCGTTCGAGGGCGGCGAAGGTCTCGTCTTCAATCCGGAAGTTGAGCTGTGTGGCGAAGCGTATGCAGCGCAGCATGCGCAGCGGGTCGTCAGAGAAGGTGACGTCGGGGTCGAGCGGGGTGCAGATGATGCCGTCTTCAAGGTCGTAGATGCCGTCGAAGGGGTCGACGAGCTCGCCGAAACGGTCGTGGTTCAGACAGATGGCCATGGCGTTGATGGTGAAGTCGCGGCGGTTCTGGTCGTCCTCCAGCGTGCCGTCCTCGACGACGGGCTTGCGTGAGTCGTGGCTGTAGCTCTCGCGGCGTGCCCCGACGAACTCGACCTCGGTGCCGCCGAACTTGACCTGTGCCGTGCCGAAGTTGCGGAAGACGGACAGATGGGCCTTGCGTCCGAGCATCTGTTTCAGCTCCGAGGCCACGCTGATACCGCTGCCGACGACAACAACGTCGATGTCGTTTGACGGGCGCTGGAGGAAAATGTCGCGCACGTAGCCGCCCACGACGTAACATTCTACGCCGAGTCTGTCGGCTACCGTCGATATCTGGCGGAAGATTTCTTTGTCGAGTATCTCCGCCAGTTCTTCGTCAGAATAAATCTTCATCTCTTGTATGGTGTATCTGAATTCGGGCTGCAAAATTACACAAAAAGTTTAAGAAAGGTGAAAGTTGCAGGAAAAAAAGAAAGCCCCTCCCGGCCTCCCCAAAGGGGAGGAGCCAGCGGGTGAAGGAGGATGTT
>USFX01000159.1 GCA_900553965.1 uncultured Prevotella sp. | reverse complement strand
CAGCCCCGTTGCAACACCGTAAGGGCCCCGCCGCAACCCCGCGAGGCCCTTACGGCTCGCCGACGGCTTCAAGATGATGGAAAAACGGGGCTGGAACACCACCACCGCCGCTCTATTTTGAGGGAAAAAGAAATGTTAAATTTGCACAATTCTGCGGACAAATTCAGATTTGTTAAGGAGCGGAGGAGGGGATAAGATGCAACAGGAGATGACCGCGAATCTTGATTATACGGTTATCATGGGAGTGCCAAGCACAGAAGAAATCTTTGCCAATGTCGCAAGTGTAAAGTTATGTCCTCCACCAACCCATTTTGATACGGCTGCTTCCGACGTTCCTATGCGATTGGCGAATTCTTTCTGCGACAGTCCAAGATGCTGCAGCCGTTCATTTATTTTGTCGGCAATGGAATAAGACCACTCCACCTGTAGCTTGATTTCAAGCGGAGTCTCATCAACAACCTTTTGGAAAAGATGTGCAGTTTCTAATGCTTGTTTCATAGTTCAAATGTTTTTATCGTCACTGTCTCTTAGTGTTATGACGCTGCAAAGCGTATAAAAAAAGTGTGGATAATTATCTTTTAAGGTAATTATTCGCCTTTTCCGAAGTAATGTTTAACATTTGATAAATGGCGGCCATTCCTTCGATAATCGCTATCATTAAAGCCGTTTTTTATTTATTTTTTCTTTGTAAAGTGGTATGTTTAAAGATTTTTATTAACTTTGCAAAACTAATTATGGCCTAGTAGACCACATTCATGAATAAGGAATATTTTCGTACGGACAATGAAATCCGTTTGCTTTGATTTTAAACTTTTGCAACAAATCGGGAAAGAGTGGTTGTCGTGTCGAAAAAAAGTGTAACTTTGCAAAATCCGCATGCCGGTGGCGATGACCGTAAGGCCGGCAGGATGTTGTAGACAAGAAAGACGAAGAGATATGAACAACGGAATAGACTATAAGGCAATCCATGATTTCGGCCGTGATGAGCTGGAGCGGCTGTTTCTTTCGGTGGAATGGTCGTCGGGCCACTATCCTGACAAGCTGGTTGAAGCGATGAAGAACTACGAGACGGTGTATTCGGCGTGGGACGGCGACAGGTTGGTGGGCATGATCTGTACGATGGACGACGGTGTGATGACGGCATACGTCCACTATCTTCTTGTCGATCCGGCTTATCAGAAACGCGGTATCGGGCGGCGGCTGGTGGAGATGACAAAGGAAAAATACCGTGACTATCTGCGCATCTTGCTCGTGGCATACGAAGACGGCATCAGGTTCTATGAGTCGTTTGGCTTCCGTAAGTCAGACCACGGCTTCCCGATGTATATCACGGAGTTGTGGACTTGATATAGCGACTAACTTGATTGGCTACTAAATAAGAACGTAAACGACAGATGAGAAAACTATTACTACTATCAATGACATCGCTCTTTTGTCTGTCCGCACAGGCGCAGGACGTGAAAGAGTGGGCGCTGGTCGAGCCGCAGAGCGGCCGGACTGTGCTGATGACAGGCGTCGGATTTCTGTTGGCGTCGGACGCTGACGACACTTTTGCCGTGGTCTGCAAGGACGGCAGCATCATTGACGGTGCGCGTTCGGTGAGTTTCACGCAGGTCGACCCTTCGGGAATTGTCCCGCCACGGCGTAACGGAGCGGAGGCGCGGCCGCTCAGGTTTGTTGACGGTCGGCTGACGCTGACGGGATGTCCGGCGGGCACGGCGATAGAGGTGTTTGACGGCAGTGGCCGGACAGTCAGGACTGCGGTCAGCGACGGGCGCACGACGACGGTCGATGTCAGCGGTCTTCCGTCTGGCGTATATGTCCTGCGGGCGGGAACGGTGACGGTGAAATTCATGAAACGTTGAGCAAAGGAGGAGAACACGATGAAGACAAAGACAATATTGTTTGCCGCCGCATTGATGATGACGGCTGGCGCAGCAAAGGCACAGTTTGTCGTAGAACAGAACGACGGCGCGAAAACCGTGGTCGGCAGTTCCGCCGACGCGGATTTTGTGGACGGCGGTGACGGTACGTGGACGTTCGGCGGAATTGATCTCGGAAGCATCAGCCAAATAACGGTGGCCCCCATTGCGGACCGTCTTGCGACATACAAAGCCCCGGAATATCCCGACTATTATCGCTCCATCTCCGGTTGGGGAGACCGCGCTAAGTGGAATCTGGCCAACGTCCATGACCCGTCGGTCATGCGGGCGGACGACGGCTATTACTATATGTACACGACCGACGCCAGCTTCGGCAACGCCCATTCGGGCCACGGCCACTTCATGTGCCGCCGCTCGCGCAATCTTGTCGACTGGGAGTTCATGGGCACGACGATGCCCCGTCTGCCGGAGTGGGTCAAGCCGAAGCTTAACGAGATACGCGCGGCGATGGGCTTGGGCGAGAGCACGGCCGATTTCACCAACGACGAACTGTTCGGCTATTGGGCGCCATGTGTGCGCCGCGTCAAGAGCGGACTATACCGTATGTACTATGCCATCACCTGTCCCGGCTATATCGACGGGGATAACTCGTGGGGCGAGCGCGCCTTCATCGGTATGATGGAGACGGCCACGCCTGAGGACGTGACGAGCTGGGAGGACAAGGGCTACGTGCTGACCAACGCATCCGACAAGAACCTGAACTTCTACGTGAAGCCCGACGACTGGGCCAACTGTTATTTCAAGTACAACGCCATCGACCCCTCCTACATCATAACACCCGAAGGTGCCCACTGGCTCATTTACGGTTCGTGGCACTCCGGCTTCGCCGCCGTCGAACTGGATGCCGTGACGGGCATGCCGAAGACGGAGCTGGGCATGCCCTGGGGCGACATCACGGCCTACGGAAAGCAGATATATACGCGTCAGATGGGCAACCGCTGGCAAGCGGCCGAAGCTCCGGAAGTCATCTGGCATGACGGCTACTACTATCTTTTCATGGCCTGCGACGAACTGGCCGTGGCCTATAATACCCGCGTTGTGCGCTCCCGCAATATCGACGGCCCGTATGTCGGCATGGACGATACGGACGTGACCACGCGCGGCGGCGACGCTTGGCCGCTCGTGACCCATCCCTACCGCTTCTCTCAGGGCTACGGCTGGGTGGGCGTGAGCCACTGCGCCGTGTTCGACGACGGTCGCGGCAACTGGTTCTATTCGTCCCAAGGCCGTCTGCCGGCCGATGCCTACGGCGACGCTTACAGCAACGCCATCATGCAGGGACAGGTGCGCCGCATACTCTGGACTGAGGACGGCTGGCCCGTGGTCATGCCTGAGTGTTACGGCGGCGTGCCGCAGGCCCCGATCAGCGAGGAAGAGCTGACGGGCGAGTGGGAGAACGTGACGCTGGAATACAAATATCAGACCCAGTCCGTCGCGACGTCGCTGACGCTGACGGCCGACCACAAGGTCGAGGGAACGCCGTTCGGCGGTCAGACGTGGAGCTTCGACGCCGCGACCGGTACGCTGACGATAGGCATGCAGAAACTGCTGCTCTGTCGCGAAGCCGACTGGGAGACGTCGCCGCGCGCCGCGACAATCGTATATGCCGGCTATGGCGCGGGCGGCAAGAAGACCTATTGGGGCAAGAAGACCGTCAATCAGGCGTTCAGCACGTATGGCCCGGAGGACAACACGGCGCCATTTTGGAAATACTTTACGCCTTATCTCAGCCTTCCGTCGGGCGAGGGAACGTTCCGCTATTCGTTCCGTAACTACACCGACGGGGCCGCCAACTGGAACAACTGGCTGCTCGTCCTGACCAACGGCAAGCAGCGTGAGGAGAGTGGCTATACGGAATATTATGTCCTGCGTGCCGATGCCTACGGCTGGGGAACCTTCGCCACCGACGAGCTCCGCGCCGCCGGAATGACCAATGACTACGACTGGACGACGTTCACGTCCGATATGAATGGCGCGCAAGTGGACCTCACGCTCACCATATCTTCCGGTACGGCCGTCATGACAGCCGTGACAACGACTGCGACCGGAAAGAAGTATAACTATTCCTATACCGTCAGCGGACTGCCCGCCGGCACGAAGGGCTGCTTCCTGACGATGGAGAAGGCCCACCTCGTGCTGGACAACGAGCTGTGTGGAGTAGGGGAATGACCTAAAAGAATACAGAGCGTTATGACAGTAGAATTTACCATCCGCATCTTCATCGCCGCCCTGCTCGGCGGCCTCATCGGTCTGGAGCGCGAATATCGCGCCAAGGAAGCCGGACTGCGGACACACTTTCTCGTCGCATTGGGCAGCGCACTGTTTATGGTGCTGTCACAATACGGTTTTGACATCGTCATATCCGGCGGGACACCCAATGTGTCGCTCGACCCCTCGCGCATCGCTTCGCAGGTGGTGTCGGGCATCGGATTTATCGGTGCCGGTATCATTATCTTTCAGAAGAACGTCATCCGCGGACTGACCACGGCCGCCGGTCTTTGGGTTACGTCGGCCATCGGCATGACCTGCGGCGCGGGCCTCTATCTGCTGGCCACGGCCACGACGGTGCTTGTCCTGCTCTGCTTGGAGGCACTCAACGCCATCCTCCAGCGGTTCGGTGGGCGCAACGTCTCGGTCACATTCTACGCTCCGTCGAAGGATGTCATCCGCGGCGTGATAAAGCGCATGAAGCAGGAAAAGGTCGAAGTCTTCTCGTACAGCATGCGGGAGGTGACGACCAGCGAGGGTTTGCAGTTGGAGGTGGACATGGATCTGAGGGTCAAACGCTTCCAGTATGAGACGATGATGTTTGACATCATCAGCGGTTTTGAGGGAGTGGAGATAGGACATATAGAATAGCCGGCACGTGCGGCGTGCGTGGGAGGCAAGGGCACTGAAAAGGTTCCGGACTTTTTCAGTGCCCTTGCTCTTTTTATGAAATAATTCCGTTCCGGATGTCACAAAATCCCGCCGCGTCCGTTTAATCAATAGAAACAGATATGGAGTTAGATACGTTCAACCGAGAAATAGTGCCGATGCGGATGCGGCTGATGGTCAGGGCGCGGCATCTGACGGGTGATGACGACAGCGCCGAGGACCTTGTGCAGGAGGTGATGCTCAGGCTGTGGGACATGCGTGACGAGCTTGACCGCCATACCAATCACGAGGCCTTGGCCATGACCATACTGCGCAATATGGCCACGGACCGGTGGCGGCGGCAGAAACTCAGGCGCGGGGACTTGGCAACAGCTGAAGTGTGCGGCACGTCATCGGGGGAGGAACGAACAGAGGCCGTGGACGACATACGACTGATTGAACGCATCGTCAACGCCCTGCCGCCATTGCAGTCACGCATCTTCAGGATGAAGGAAATGGAGGGATATGAGGCCGATGAAATAATGGCGATAACGGGATGCACGCCCGAGAGCCTGAGACAGAACCTGTCGAGGGCACGACGGCGGATACGGGAGGAGTTTATGAGAATGACAACATTGCAAGGATTATGACACGGAAGGAGACAGAACAACTGATTGGGAAATATCTCGACGGCACGACGACCAATGCCGAAGAGGACCGGCTGAGACGTTATTTCGCGGAAGTGCCGGCGGACGATATGCCCGAAGAATGGCGGGTATATAAAGCTCTGTTCGCATGGGAGACGGGACACGCGACGGCCGGTGACGTCACGACGAGAACGGACGTGGAGGACAAAGGACTGACCGAACATGTCGTAACGGACGAAAGGCAGGCTGCGCCGGAAAAAGGCAAAGCCGGGCGGACGGCGATGATGCGGCGGATAGATATGCTTTTAGCCTCGGCAGCCGCTTCGGTTGCCATACTCATAGCCGTGGCCATTGGACACATTCCTCAGACTGACCGTCAGTGTTACGCCGTGATAGACGGACGGGTATATACCGACTGTGAGTTTGTGGAGCGCGAGGCCGAAGAGGCGCTGATGCTGGTGGCCGGCTCCGAAGACGACGCCTTCGACGCTCTGCAGATGATGCGGCCGGACGGCGATGATATGACAGATGATGAAGAATAAGCAAAACGAACGACAATGAAGAAAGAACATTCCAATAACGGACGACGGCGTATGGCGATGATGATTGTCATGCTGATGATGACGGCCGTCATGGCTTCGGCCCAGAAACTTTATGTGAGCCAGCTGTTCTGGCGCTTCGGTCAGGCCAAAGGCTGCAAGAAGGTGGAGATGCACGACACGGAACTGAAGGGGTACCGTCTTGATGTCTATAAGAGTCTGACCTACGGCAAGCGTCAGAAATATGATGTCAACGCCATGCTCATGTCCGACCGCCGTCATGCAAAGAAGATACGTGAGGTCATCGAGGATGGCCGTATCACGAGCGGCTACTACATGATGCCGCC
>USFX01000158.1 GCA_900553965.1 uncultured Prevotella sp. | reverse complement strand
CACTTCCGGCACCACTGGCCGCAGCAAGGGCGTTATGCTGAGCCAGAAGAACCTGTTCAGCGCCATGCCGGCTTTTCTGGACCCCTTTGACGATGTGAAGAAGTACACGGGCTGGAACACCGACGAGGCCAGCTGATAGACCAGCGTGATGAGTCCTATCTCGGAGAACGTCAGCGCGAGGTCATTCTTCAATATCGGGTAGACGGCGCTCACGACCGACTGCAACAGGTCGTTGAAACAGTGTGAGAAACTCAATGCCACCAGCACTGGCAGCGCAATCTTCTTCGTGTCTATCTGACGGTTATTATCCTTTGCCATAAATTCTGAATCTTTTCGGGGTGCAAAGGTAGGCAATTTTTCCCGTTAGAACATCAATCGCAGCGATTTTGATGCACCACGGATATGCTAATCGCGGCTGTCCGGAAGATAATGAAAGGACTTGTAGAGACGTCACACCGTGGCGTCTCCCTGCCCATGGTGTGACGTAAGAGGTAATAAAATGGTTACATTCATAGCTGGCCGGAAGATAACCCGAAGCTGTAGCGGATTGCAAATCCGCTACAGCTTCGGTGTATCTTCCGAACAGCCGCGATTGCAAGTCCGCTACAGCATGAAACAAACGTGAAATAGCCGGCCACACCAACCAATATGACTTATTTTATAAAGTAATATAACTCATTTTACCGACCAATATGACTCATTTTACAAAGTAATATGACTCATTTTACCAACCAATATAACCTGTTTTACTTTGCAATATAGCCTATATTACAACATAAAACAGGCTGTTTTACCCTGCAATATAGCCTGTTTTACTTTGAGACCGCGGTGGAATGAAAACACAATAGAGCCACTTTTTTTGAAAAAAAATGCTCAGATTCTGTAATATTTCCGAAATACGTGCGTCTATAAAGACAGAAAGCAATAAAACAATAACGAACAATTTAAAACGAACAGAACTATGGATTGGATTGTAATTCCCGCGAACATGCTGATTGTCTTCGGCGTAATCTACAAGGTGTTTGAACTCTTCGTGCGCAAGGACGAACGGAAGATGATTATCAACAAGATTGAAGAAGTTAAGGGAGTTGACCTCTCCGGCACGGACCTCCGCATGGGAAGCGGCCGGAGCAGCAGGTTCTTGTCGCTCCGTATAGGTATGCTTGTGCTCGGAGTGGGAATGGGATGTTTCATGGCCGTACTGTCAATGGCGGTCTTTCTTCCCTATATGAAGAATTTGCTCGGTTCTTATTACGTGAGGGAAATGCTGAGCGGAGCGTGCATCTGCTTCTTCGGCGGACTGGCTCTCGTCATTTCATACATCATCGAGCATAACGCACGGCGCAAGGAGAACAGCAACGACTGACACGAAACGTAACGATAACGACTGACGGCAAGCGGCAAAGGCGTGATGGACAACAACGAAAGCATACTGATAAGGCGTATTCTCGACGGACACGACGAGGACTACAGCTACTTCATCGAGCGCTATTCCGATAGCGTGACGGCTCTCGTCTCACGGCTCGTGCCCAACCGCGAAGACGCCGAAGAGCTGGTACAGGACGCTTTCGTCAAGGGCTTCAGCCATCTTGACAGCTTCCTCGCCAATGCCTCGTTTCACACGTGGATAAGCAGGATTGCCTATCGGTGCGCACTGAGTCATCTGCGCCGCAAGAAGGTGAGATATGTTGAAATCGACGACCGCACGCCCGTAGCCGATTCGGATGTGGACGAGGCTATGGCCGACAACAGCCGCACGGAACAGCTGCGACGGGCCATCGACTTGCTGAAACCCAACGAAAAGACGCTCATCACGCTCTATTACTACGACGACCTGCCGATAAAGGATATCGCATATATCACCGGTACGGAGGCAGGAACCGTCACGACCCAACTGTACCGGATAAGAAAGAAGCTGTATCTTATTATAAATAAAGACAATGGAAGATAGCAACAAGGATGCCGCCCTCCGCCGGGCCATCAGAAATATGACGGACGAAAGGCGGACAAGTCTGCCGTCAAACTTCGCCTTCACCACGATGCAGCGCATCAGGGCTGAACGACGACGCGCAGAACGTCGCAACCGCATCGTCGCCATCATATCGCTCACGATGATGTGCATAGCCGGCATCGGCACATTTCTATGGCTATGCGCCGACAGCATCGTCAGCATGCTCCACCACGTTGCGGAAAGCCCAACCGGCCTGTCATCTGCCATAACGACTGCGGTATGCCTAACGTTCTTCTCCGTGCTAAACGCGATACTCCGCAAGCGGTTCAACCGATACGGATAATGACGTTTCGTCTACCATGTTGTCATCCGTTCGTAGGGACATAGTCTTGTCTTTGTCCGCAATATAAATATGTTGTTGGCGGACAAAGACAAGACTATGTCCCTACGAACGGATAACAAACACATAAACAACCGAGATACACCCCATGATAAAAGACATGTTCCCAAAGTGGATTAATATTCCAGCGGAACACGTCTTTATGTTTTCAGAAAGCGGTTCTTTCATCCGAATTGACTAACTTTGCAACCGGTTTGCAGCCCTTTGTGGCTAACTTTGCTGTCTGAAAACAAAATCGTTATGGAGAAAAAAACAATAGCTGTGCTCGGCATGATGTGCGCAGGATGCGCAGGAAACGTGGAGAGAAAACTTGCGTCGCAGAACGGTGTCGCCTCGCCGCCGTCAATCTGCCGGCGCGGACGGTGCTCGTCGAATATGACGAGAAAGTCATAACGCCCGAACTGATGAAGGAGGAACTGGCCGGGATAGGTTATGACATGGTCATCGAGGAAGACCGCAACGTGGAAGCTATCGAACGGCGGGCCTTTGTCATGTTGAAGAGGAAGGTCGCCGCGTCGTGGACGCTGGCCCTGCTCGTCATGGCGATAAGCATGGGGTGGTTCGACATCGGCAGCTCCGCAACGGCCAATCAGACGATGATGCTGCTCGCCGCCGCCAACATGGTTTACTGCGGACGGCAGTTCTACGTCTCGGCGTTGCGCCAGCTCCGCCACGCCACGGCCAACATGGACACGCTCGTGGCCCTGAGCACCGCCATTTCGTTTGCGTTCAGCGTGTTCAACACGTTTTGGGGAGAGCGCTATTGGGGCACGCGCGGCATTGAGTGGCATACCTACTACGACGCTTCGGTGATGATCATCACGTTCGTTCTCACCGGCCGCATGCTCGAAGAACGGGCCAAGCGCGGCACGGCCTCAGCCATACGCTCGCTCATGGAACTCACGCCGAAGACGGCCCATCTCGTCGACCGCACCGGCGTGACCGACGCTCCGTTGTCGGCACTGCAGCCGGGAGACACTATCGAGGTGAGACCGGGAGAAAAGATACCTGTCGACGGTGTGGTGACGGAAACGGAGGCAGGACGCAATGACGGCGCAGCAGCCCGTATGCCCGAAATCGACGAGAGTATGATCAGCGGCGAGGCACGGCCTGTCGGAAAAGCCAAGGGCGACAAAGTGCTCGCCGGAACAATCGTCAAGAGCGGCACGTTCAGGTTCCGGGCCGAGAAAGTGGGCGCAGGAACCGTGCTCGCCAATATAATAAAGATGGTGCAGGAAGCGCAGGGTTCCAAAGCGCCCGTACAAAGAATAACCGACCGCATCGCCATGATTTTCGTGCCGGTGGTCGCCGCCATATCCGTCATGACGTTCGTCCTATGGATTGTCTTCGGAGGCATGGCCGCCCTACCCCACGCCCTGCTCTCGGCCGTATCGGTGCTGGTGATTGCCTGTCCGTGCGCTATGGGACTGGCCACGCCCACGGCCCTCATGGTCGGCATAGGCAAAGCTGCCAAACGGAACATTCTCATCAAGGACGCAACGGCGTTGGAAAGCCTTCGCGGGGTTGACTCCATCGTGATTGACAAGACCGGAACGCTGACCATGCCGACTGCGGAAGACGGCCGTCACGAACGGCTGAAGCCCAACGCCCACGAAGCAATAAAGGAGCTTCAGAAGGCTGGAATAGAGGTCTACATGATGAGCGGCGACAACGAGGAGGCCGTGTCGCAGATTGCGCGGGAAGCGGGAATAAGCCATTGGAAGAGCCGCGTTATGCCGCAGGACAAGGAAAATCTGGTGAGAAAGCTGCAACAGGAGGGTCACAAGGTAGCCATGATTGGTGACGGCATCAACGACAGTCAGGCTCTCGCGGCCGCCGACGCAAGCATTGCGATGGGCCAAGGCACTGACGTGGCTATGGACGTGGCGCAGGTGACGCTCATGGGCAACGACCTGCGACGCATCCCCGAGGCCATCGGGCTGTCCAAACGAACGGTCGCCATGATTCACCAGAATCTCTTTTGGGCCTTTATATATAACATTGTGTGCATCCCGCTCGCTGCCGGCGCACTCTACGGTGTCATCAATTTCCAGATAACGCCGATGTGGGCAAGCGCCCTGATGGCCATGAGCAGCGTCAGCGTCGTGCTGAACAGCCTGAGACTAAGGAAATGAAGAACGAAGAGTGAAGAACGAAGAATTTGCTGCCGCCATGAAACGTCCCATCCAATTGGAAGGCTCCGGTCATGGCGGCAGCAAATTTTTCATTCTTCACTCTTCGTTCTTCATTTTCATTCGTCCGGAAGGAACAGCGGGTCCTCCGGCATAACCATGACGGGCTTCTGCTCGTTCATCTTCAGGATATCTTCGGGAACATACTTCTTGTCCACAACGAGGCGGAACATGTATTCGCGGATCCAGCGGTCGGTCATGATCATGCAGCCCTGCTGGCCCCACGATGCGCCCCAACTGTTTTCCACCTTCCATTTCGTAGCCTTGCCATCGGCGTCGAGGTCGACCGCCGTGAGGGTCATCGCATGCGTTGAACCGCTGTCGTAGGTGCTGATGCGCTCGGCCTTGTTCATTCCGAAAGTCGTTCCGAAGAGGCTTCCGTAGTCATAGTTCTCCGTGTCACCGTAGCCGCGCTTGCGGTCGAGCATCTTGCCAACGTCGTATGACGTGTAGAGCTTGCGGCCGTCCTTCAGCGAAGCGATGGCCATCTTCTCGATGTCGTCCATCGGCAGATTGATATATTTCCAGTTGTGACCGTCGTACGTGTGGCGGTTATACTCCACCTCGTAAGTCTTGTAGTATTCGCGGCGCGGGTCGTTCATCGCCATGATGAACGTACCGTTGAGCGGTTCGCCCACCACTTCCTTGTAGAAAGACAGCGGAGTGTACTTCTTTGCTTCGCCGACCGCACGTCCTTTCTTGTTCTTGAAGGCGTATGTGAACTCTGTCGGCGGCTCTCCGATGGTCATGGCGAGCATGCGGTAGACCGTCGCGAGCATCTTCGTCTTCTCGGCGTTGATGGCCGTCTGCTTCTTTCCGTCGGCCACCATCTTGCGCAGTTGCAGGCCGTATTCGCGCAGCTTCGACGATATGAGGCGGCTCATGCGGCTCGTGTTGTCACTCGAATACGTCTCCGGCATCACCGACTTGGGCACGAGTCCGTACTTGTCGGCAAGGTCGGCCACGCCGCAGAACGTACCGCCGTCGTTCAACGGATTCTTGAAGAAGAACTGAACGCGCAGGTCGTCGATTGGTTTCTTGCCCGTGTCGACGATGCCCTGAAGGAAAAGATTGGCCTTCTCCAGCTGGTCCCAGAAGAAGAGATAGCTTTGGGAGAAGTCCACCGTCAGCGAGTCGGTGCGCTTGGCGAAGTCCGCCCGCAGGACATTCATGCCGCTGAACATCCAGCACCGGCCCGAACTCTGTTGGTCGGTAATGGACTGCGACGGTGTCTCGACGCTGAAATAGGTGTCCAGTTCACCGGCGTTAGCGTGGTTCAGAGCCAGATTGTCGATGGAGTTTGAAGCGATGGCGTTGGCCAGCGCACGGTCTGCCGCCGTCGTCAGGCGGGCCTTGCTGATTTCGTTCAGCATCTGCTGTGAGATACCTCCGCCTGCCGTCTGGGCCGCTGCGGCCGCGCTGAAAGCAATGGCGAAGGACAAAAACATTGTTCTACTGTTCATATTTGCTTGGTTTTCTTGTTCGTTTGGTTTGTATTTACGAGTAGTTTGGTTTGTATTTACGGTTCGTTTGGTTCCTTTTCATTGCCCGGCGAAATATTTCCAGAGCGGTGCTGCCATAAGCGCTTGCTTGATTTCTCCGCGTTCAAGCATCTCCCGGACCTCTTCACAGCTGAACGTCCACACCTCGATGTCCTCCGTGGCGTCAAGATGCTGACCGGCCACCGGCTCCACACCGACGGCAAGGAAACAATGGGTGACGTTCGTACAGGTGCTCGCATTGGGTGAAACGGCCATCAGCTTGCGCCACTCTCCGCCCGCATAGCCGGTCTCTTCGAGCAGCTCGCGGCGTGCGGCGGCCTCCGGTTCCTCACCTTTTTCCATCACGCCGGCAACAATCTCAAAGCATGTCTGCCCAAGAGCGTGGCGGTATTGGCGG
>USFX01000157.1 GCA_900553965.1 uncultured Prevotella sp. | reverse complement strand
TGCAACAAGGCCGCCGTCGCAATGCGACAACGGCCCCGCCAGAACCCCGGGAGGCCCTTACGGCAGAACAAATCCTGACATTTTGGCCCGAAAATACGGTTTTTCGGCCTTTTGAAATTGCACAGATTGCCAATAAATAGAATAACCGTCTGAACATCAGTTGTTTATGTTTGCACGCGCAAAACTCAGGAATTTACGTCCTATGATGAAATATTTTTCGCGGAGGCCATTCCTGATGCTGTTTAGAGAGCGTTTTTAACGCTTTTTGTCATTCATTTTCGGATAAGAGCGCGGAAGATGATATTCAGGGGTTAAGGAGCTAAGGAGTTATAATTAATGTAAAAAACGTCAGCCTTGCGTCGTTATCTGCCCCGAAAGTATTATCTTTGCAGAAGATAGGCTGCATCAGGCACGTGTTGATGGGTTCACGAACAATCCGTGAACAGGTTCACATCGTGCCGGTTTTGCACCATCCTTGCAAAATAAAAACAATCCGGAAAGCAATGAATCGCCTCAGAAAAGTGCTCAGCTATATACGCCGTTCGCGCGTGCTCAAATACTGCGTGGTCATCGTCGTGGCCGTCGTCATCGTCGGTTTTGTGGACGAGAACAGTCTTTGGGCCCACTTCCGCAACAAGCAGAAGATTAGCGAGCTGGAGAGCGAGATAGCCCGCTACCGCCACCGCTACGAGCAGGACCAGGCCCAGCTGCGCCGTCTCGACACGGACCCGAAGGCCATCGAGAAGATTGCCCGTGAGCGCTATTTCATGAAAGCGGACGACGAAGACATATTCGTGCTGAGCGACGACGTGCCGACGGAACAACTACATGAAGATGAAACAGCTGAATAGAATAGAAAACGTGATATTTCTCGCCGGGGCAGTGCTCATGGTCGTGGGCAGCGGCGCCAATATATTTATGAAGATGTGGGCCCCATACGTCTTCGCGACAGGCTCGCTCGCTTTCGTGCTCATGCAGCTGAAGCAGAGCTACGAGGGCCGCAACATCGTGATACGCCGTCTGCGCCGCATCATGATTGCCAGCGACATGTTCTTTCTCGCCTCGGCCCTGCTGATGTTCGCCAACCAGAACAACATCTTCGGTCTTGACCGGCTGACGTACATTAAGTATATACACAACAACTGGGTCGTCACGCTTCTCGTCGCATCCATACTCCAGCTCTATTCCACCCACAGAATCGGCCGCGAGCTGGACAAAGAGACTGAAAAAATGTGAAAGTGAGGCCGGATGTTTTAAATTGCATGAATTTTTTTCCGTACTTCGATATATCATTGTACTTTTGTCGCACAAAAGAAATGAAAAGAAATCGCATTAGTATGAACAAAATACTCTATCTGCTCGCTGTAGTAGCTGTCGTGACGTCGTCATGTGCCAACTCCTACAGCGTGTCCGGCTCGTCGTCAGTCTCGTCGCTTGACGGCAGCAAGCTCTATCTGAAAGCCGTCAAGAACAATGAACTGAAGAATATAGATTCGTGTGACGTCGTTCACGGACAGTTCGAATTCAGCGGCGCCCTCGACACCGTGCGCATGGTGAGCCTCTTCATGGACGACGAGAGCATCATGCCGATTGTCCTGGAGAAAGGCGAGATTACCATTAATATCGACAACGCCAACCAGAGCGTCAGCGGAACGCCGATGAACGACAAGCTCTATGAGTTCATCTCGAAGCACAACCAGCTGGACAATCAGATGAGCGAGCTCTCCCACAAGCAGAGCCAGATGATGCTCGACGGCATTGACGAGGGTCTCATCAACGAGCAGCTGTCGGCCGAAGCGGCACGCATAGCAAAGGAAGAGGACGACCTCGTGACGTCGTTCATCGTCGATAACTTCGACAACGTGCTCGGCCCGGGAGTCTTCATGATGGTCACAAGCCGCTTTCAGTATCCGATACTGACGCCGCAGATTGAGCACATCATGAGCAAGGCGACGGACAAATTCAAGAACAATCCATACGTCAAGGACTATTATCAGACTGCCACCGAGAACGAGGCGCGCATGCAGGGACTCGACCCGTCGGACATCGGCGTGACCTCCGAACAGCCGCAACAGCCCGCCGCAGGAGCCGAAAACCCCTCGCCGGCTGACTCGACGGCAGCGGAAAGGCCCTGACCGCCAATTCCAACAGAACAAATGAAAACGCTGATAACAAATGCCGAAATCGTCAATGAAGGCCGCCGCTACGGCGGTTCCATCATCATTGAAGACGGACGTATCATAGAAATAACGGATAAACCGCTTCAGCCCGACGCTTCTGTCCATGAGACGATAGATGCGTCGGGCTGTCTGGTTATGCCTGGAGTGATTGACAGCCATGTCCATTTCCGCGAGCCGGGACTGACGGCAAAGGCCGACATAGCCACTGAGAGCCGCGCCGCGGCCGCCGGCGGTGTGACGACATATTTCGACATGCCCAACACCGTGCCCCAGACGACAACGCCAGAGGCATTGGAGGAGAAATTCGGGCTGGCCGCTGAGAAGAGCCGCGTCAACTACTCGTTCTTCTTCGGTGCCACGAACGACAACCTGCCGCTCATCGACCGTCTTGACGCGACGCGCATACCGGGTGTCAAGCTCTTCATGGGCTCGTCGACGGGAAACATGCTCGTCGACCGGCAGGAGGCTCTGGAACGCATATTCAGCACGGTGAAGATGCCCGTCATGGCCCACTGCGAGGACACGGCGATCATCAACCGCAACATGGAGGAGGCCCGGCGCTCCGACCCACGCTTCCCCGACGTGGCGCTTCATCCGCTCATCCGCTCTGCGGAGGCATGTTATGAGAGCACGTCGCTGGCCGTCTCGCTCGCCCGCCGCTACGGGACGAGGCTCCACGTGGCCCATCTGACGACGGCCCGCGAGCTGGAGCTGTTCGCTCCCGGCGATCAGAAGATAACGGCTGAGGCCACTGTCGGCCACCTGTTTTTCACCGATGCGGACTATGCCCGCTTGGGCGCACGAATCAAGGTGAACCCCGCCGTCAAGACTGCCGCCGACCGTGACGCGCTGCGCAGGGCTTTGCTCGACGGCCGTATCACCACCATCGGAACCGACCACGCGCCCCATCTCCCCGAGCAGAAAGAGGGAGGATGTGACACGGCGGCTTCGGGCATGCCCATGATTCAGTTCTCGCTCGTCACCATGCTGGAACTGGTGGACGAGGGAGTGCTGCCGGTTGAGCGCATGGTGGAGCTGATGTGTCACGCTCCGGCACGGCTGTTCGGCGTCCGCGACCGCGGTTTCCTGCGTCCGGGATGCTGGGCCGACATCGTCATCGTGAGCCCGCGCGGGCCTTGGACGGTGACATCGGAGCTAATCGAGAGCCGCTGCGGCTGGAGCCCCATGGAGGGACACCGCTACCGGTGGCGCGTGGAAAGGACGTTGTGCAACGGCCGTACCGTTTATGACGGGAGGACGGTGGACGACGCCAGTCGCGGAATGGCGGTGACGTTCGGATAAAGCCAGGCAGTGGAGAAGCGCAAAATAACATACCGTATAAGCGAACTGACGCCATATATAAACTGGGTCTATTTCTATTTCGCGTGGCAGGTGCGTGACGCTGAAGGTCAGGCGCGGCTGCGGAGCGAGGCCGAAAGAGTGCTCGCGGAGCTTGAAGGGCGTTATCGGGTTCATGCCGTTGTGGCCTTGGCCGATGCCGTCAGTGACGGCGACGACCTGTTTGTCTTTCACGGCGGCGGCCCTGACGACAGCATCCGCATCCCCATGTTGCGCCAGCAGCATCCCGTCGGGACGGCCGGGCCGTGTCTGTGTCTGGCCGACTTCATCCGTCCGGTTGCGTCGGGACAGCCCGACCGTATCGGAATCTTCGCCACGACGGTGGACATCGGAATGGAGACCGATTTCGCTTCAGACGACTATATGAAGATGATGGTCCAGCTCTTGGCCGACCGGCTGGCCGAAGCGGCAGCCGAGCGGACCCACGAACTGGTCCGGAAAGAGTGGTGGGGCTATGCTCCGGACGAGCGGCTGACCATCGGCGAGATGCACCTCGAACGTTTCCGGGGCATCCGTCCGGCCGTGGGTTATCCCTCGCTGCCGGACGCGAGCGTCAATTTCATCATCGCCGACATCCTCGACGCCTCCTCGATAGGCATCCGTCTGACCGAAAGCGGGGCCATGAAGCCCCACGCCAGCGTCAGCGGGCTGATGATGGCGCACCCCCGTGCCCGCTATTTCGCAGTGGGACAGATTGGCGAGGACCAGCTGCGCGACTATTCGCGGCGGCGCGGTGTGCCGGTGGAGGTGATGCGGCGGTTTCTGGCCGCAAACCTGCGGTAGTGCACCGGGAGCTATTATATAATAATGTATGGCCTCCGGCGTCATGTCGTGTGAGTATAAATATAATAATGTATAGCCCCCGACGCTATATCGTGGGAATGTCAATAAGATAATGTAAGAGTGAAATACAGATGATAGCAAGGATATTCATACCTGTGTTACTGATGATAGTGCTGGCTGACGGCTACGTCCATCTGCGCTATCTGCGCGGTCGCGTGTCGGCGAAAGTGATTCTGCTGTGGTGGCTTCCGGGAGCGTTGATGGTGCTCTATACGGCCTTTCTCGCGTTGCAGAAGGATTTCGCGCCGTCGGACAACGGTCTGCTTGACATCTACCTGTTCTTCCTCGGGCTGATTGTCGTGGCCAAACTGGTCTTCGTCATTTGCTCCGCGATGGGGTGGGGAATCTCCTGTCTGGTTCACCGGCTGCGACACAGGAGCGGTCCGAGACGCAACTACGGCAATGCAGTGGGCGTGGTGATGGTGCTGCTGATATGGTATGTGCTGTTCTACGGGTCGTTCATGGGCTTCGACAAACTCACCGTGCGTCAGGTTGAATATGCCTCCGAGGACCTTCCCGAAGCCTTCGACGGCTACCGCATCGTCCATTTCTCAGACGCTCACGTGGGTACTTACGGCACGGAAAGACAGCATCTGCTCCGTCGCAACATCGACAGCATCATGGCCCAGCGGCCTGACATGATTGTCTTTACGGGTGATCTGCAGAACATGCAGCCCGGAGAGGTGACTCCACATGAGGCTCTGCTGGCTTCGCTCAATGCCCCCGACGGTGTATTCTCCGTTCTCGGAAACCATGACTACGCCGAGTATGTCAAGGCGGACGAGGCCACGAAGGAGGCCAACTGCCGCGCTATGGTGGACAGCCAGCGCCGGATGGGATGGACGTTGCTGCTCAACGAGAACCGCACGGTGCGCCGCGGTGCCGACTCTATTGTCGTGGCTGGCATGGAGAACGACGGCGACGGAAAGAAATTTCCGCAGAAAGGCGACATAGCAAAGACCCTGCAGGGCGTCGGCGACAGCGCTTTCGTGGTCATGCTCGAACACGACCCGAGTTCATGGCGGCGTAAGATTCTGCCTCAATCAACGGCCCAGCTCACCCTGAGCGGCCACACCCACGCCATGCAGTTTGCCCTTTGGGGCTGGTCGCCGGCCTCACTGGTGTACAGTGAGTGGGGCGGCATGTTCACGGAGGGCAGCCGTGCCATCAACGTAAGTACCGGACTCGGCGGTTTCATACCCTTCCGCTTCGGCGTTCCGGGTGAGATTGTTGTTATAACATTGAAGAAAAAATGAAATACATATATCGCCTTTATCAGCTCTTTGTGGTTCTGCCGCTCGGCGTTTTGGCCACAGTTGTCACCGCTTTGACCGTTGCAATAGGCTGCGCCCTTGGCGGCGGCAATTTCTTCGGCTACTATCCGGGCCACTGGTGGGCCAAAATAATCACCCGCCTGTTCCTCCTCCCTGTCACTGTTGAGGGACGGGAAAATCTCGAACCGGACCATTCCTACGTCTTCGTGGCCAATCATCAGGGCTCATTCGACATCTTCCTGATTTATGGCTACCTCGGCCGCAATTTCAAGTGGATGATGAAACACCAGCTGCGCAAGATGCCGTTCATCGGTTTTGCGTGCAGCGCGTCTCATCAGATATTCGTCGACAAGCGCGGTCCGGCTAAGATAAAGGAAACTTATGATACGGCAAGAAAGACGTTGCAGAGCGGCATGAGCGTCATGGTCTTTCCCGAGGGGGCACGCACTTTCACCGGTCACATGGGACTTTTCCGTAAAGGTGCTTTCATGCTGGCCGACGAACTGCAGCTGCCGGTGGTGCCGTTGACCATCAACGGCTCTTTCGACATAATGCCGCGGATGCGTGACGGTAAGTGGGTGACATGGCATCCGCTCCGCTTGACAATCCATCAGCCGATCTATCCAATAGGCCGCGGCTCGCAGAATGTACAGGCAATAATGCGCCAAAGCTATGATTCGGTGATGAGCGCACTGGTTCCTGAATATCAGGGATACGTGGAGAATCCGGACCAATGAAATAAAGTGAAGAGGGAAGAGAAAAGGGGAAGAAGTTGCTGCCGCCATTTAAGTGAAGAACGAAGAGAAAAAGGGAAAAAG
>USFX01000156.1 GCA_900553965.1 uncultured Prevotella sp. | reverse complement strand
AAGCCGCTCTACGTCGAGACGACCGATGGACTGGACATCACCGCCTTTCTCGACCGCTCGGAGACCTGCCGCTATATCTCCGGCGGCATCTATGGACTCACCCCCGTGGCCGTCAGGACGCTGCAGGGATGTATCAGCCGCGGGGAGAGCCGCATGAGAAATTTCCAGCGGGCGCTCATCGCCGACGGATGCCGGCTCAAAGCCTGGCCTTTCTCGAAGGTGCTCGACATCGACCATGCCGGCGACATCGTGAAGGCGGAAGAGTTCATCGCCGGATAAAGGCGGGCTGTCGGACATTTCCGTCACTGACGGAAACGGCTTTGGAAGAAAAACGATAGAATGTTCGGAGAGATATGACATAACCTCAGAACAGAGATAACAGAACATTTGAAGAAAACGAATAAGGCTTTATGGAAAAGAGTTTCAGTGAATTGTTGCGTGCGTCGTTCAAGTCAAATGACACCGAAGAGTGGCTCGACATCTACTTCACCCGCCCGATAGGTCTGGCTTTCGCCATCCTTTGGGCGCGGCTTCATGTCCATCCCAATGTCGTCACGGTGGCGTCGATGTTCCTCGGAATCGGTGCAGGATGGATGATGCACTACACTGATTTGTGGTCAAACATCATCGGAATCGTGCTTCTCACGTTTGCGAATTTCTGCGATTCCACCGACGGTCAGCTGGCCCGGCTCACCGGACAGAAGACCCTCGTCGGCCGCGTGCTCGACGGACTGGCCAGTGACGTGTGGTTTACGGCCGTCTATCTTGGGCTTGTCGTCCGCCTCTGGCCCCAGCAGATGCCGTTCATCGGTGTCCAGTGGGGAGCGTGGGCGCTGCTGCTCTGCGCCATTGCCGGACTGGTCTGCCACACGATGCAGTGCCGTCTGGCCGACTACTACCGCCAGATTCACCTCTACTTCCTGCTTGGCAAGAGCGGAAGCGAGCTTGATGACTCCGCCTCGCAGCGCGCCATATATGACAGCCTGACGCCTGACGGCTCGTTCTGGGCGCGCATGTTCTACAGGAATTACGCCAAATACTGCGCTGCGCAGGAGAAATCGACGCCTGAGTTTCAGGCTTTCTATCGCAGCTTGCGCTCCCGTTACGCTGACGCAAGCGACATGCCGCAGCAGCTCCGCGACGATTTCAGAAGCGGGTCGCTGCCTCTGATGAAATATACAAACCTTCTCACGCACAACTCGCGGGCCATCATGCTCTATATCGGCTGTCTGCTCAACATACCTTATATATATCCGCTCTTCGAGATCGTCGTCCTTTCGGCCATCTATTGGCACATGCACAGGTCTCATGAAGCGCTCTGCAGACGTCTTAGCGCCAAGTACTGCCGATGACCGTGCGTCTGCTCCTCCTGCTGATTGCGCTTGTCTGTTCCGCCGCGGAATCCGGAGCAGAGGATGGTGTCACCCTTGCGGCGGCGCCGGACGTGGCGCATCGGGAGCAGCAGACGCCACGTGACACGACGAAATGGTATGACCGGGTGCAGCATCTGCGCGAACTGACGGTGACGACAAGCCGCAAGAGGTACAGCCGCAGAAACAATCCGGCCGTCGAACTGATGAGGCGGGTCATTGCGGCAAAGCGCCGCACTGATCTCGCCTCACGTGATTTCTACAGCTACGAGAAGTATCAGAAGCTCACGCTGGCGTCAAACGATGTCTCGATGACTGACCTCTCGGAAGGCTTGCTGTCACGCATCCCGAACGTCTTCCGCTATGTCGAGCTGTGTCCGTATAACGACAAGCTCATTCTTCCGATAATGATGACCGAGACCGTGACCCGCAAGATCTACCGGCGCGAGCCTCACGCCGAGCAGGAGACGGTCACGGGAGAGCGCTCCGACGGCGTCAACACCATCTTCCGCTCGGGCGATCTGCTCGTTGCGGCTCTCAAGGACTTTTTCACCGACGTCGATATCTACGACGAACAGATACGCCTTTTGCAGCATCCGTTCACTTCGCCGATAAGCCGCGACGCCATCGGCTTCTACCGTTTCTACATCATTGACACGCTTGACGTCGGGCATGATCGTTGCATACACCTAAGCTTTCTTCCCAACAACCAGCAGGACTTCGGCTTCTCGGGCGACATCTACGTCATGGCCGACGGCTCGTTCCGTGTCCGGCGGTGTGAGCTTACGCTGCCGAAGCGCACCGACGTCAATTTCATCGACGACATACGCATCATCCAGGAGTTCGCCGCGCTGCCGGACGGCCAGTGGGCGCTCGTTTCCGACGATATGGTAGTGGAGCTGAGTCTCTTCGATTTTCTTCAGAAAGCGGTGGTCATCCGCAACACGCGCATCACCGGCCATGACTTCAGCCCGATTGCCGACAGCGAGTTCTCTGTGCGTGCCCATGCCGCGACGGAGCGCGAGGCGAAGAAGCAGGACGGCGGTTTCTGGGCAGAGAAGCGCCGGGTCGACCTGACGCGCGGAGAGGACGACATGGACAGTTTTACCTCCGGGATAGAGCAGATGGGACGTTCCAGCGTGCTGATAACGGTTCTGAGACTGCTCGTCGAGAACTATGTTGAGACGGGAGGACGCGACCGGAACAACAATAAGGTGGACATAGGCCCCGTGATGAGCGTGCTGTCGGCAAACTCCGTCGACGGTCTGCGCACGCGCATCGGCGGTCAGACGACGGCCAATCTCAGCCCGCGGCTGTTCTTCAACGGATATTACGCCCACGGTTGGAAGAGCCGGAGGGAATACTATAAGGCCGAAATGACATATTCGTTCCGTGACAAGGAATATCTCGCGGATGAGTTTCCGCGGCGCAGTGTGACCCTGATGTCGTCGCGGGACATCGGCTACCCGGCCGACCGCTTCATGACAACGGACAAGGACAACATGTTCACGGCGTTCAAATGGACCGACGCCGGAGGCATGATGCGTTACGACCGTCAGCAGCTGAAGGTCGAACGCGAGGAAGAGTGGGGGCTGCGGACAACGCTGTCCGTCACCGCGGAGGAGAACGAGGCGTGTGGCGGACTCAGTTTCGTGACGCTGGCCGACCGTCAGAGGATAGCGGACGGCGCCGCCACCGACGTCCTGTCCAACAGTGTTGACGCCTTTCCAGACCGCACCGCCGCCCTTTCCCGCCGCATCCGCACCACCGAACTGCGCTGCGAGTTGCGTTACGCTCCGGGAGAGAAGTTCGTCAGCACGCGCCGCGGCCGCCGGCTGCTCAATCTTGACGCCCCAGTTCTGACCGTGAGCCATGCCGCCGGACTTAGCGGGGTGATGGGCGGACAGTATCGTTACAACCTGACGGAGATGTCGTTCTTCAAGCGTTTCTGGGTCAAGAGCTGGGGAAAGGTAGACGTCAGCATTGCCGCCGGAGCACAATGGAACCGTGTTCCCTATCCGCTGCTCATCGTTCCGGCATCAAACCTGTCGTATGTCATACAGAAAGACATGTTCAATTTGATGACCAATATGGAGTTTCTGAACGACCGCTATGCCTCGGCGCATCTATCATGGGATCTCAACGGAAAGCTGTTCAACCGACTGCCGCTCATCCGCCGCCTCAAATGGCGCGAATATATAGGTGTGAAGGCGCTTTGGGGCGACCTCACGGACAAGAACAATCCGATGCTCCCTCAGAACAGCAGCAGCTCTGTTCTCATGGCTTTTCCCGCCGGAACCCACGTCATGGACCCGCACCGGCCGTATGTCGAGGTGCTTGTCGGTGTCCATAACGTGCTGCGTTTCCTCCATATAGAGTATGTCCGGCGCCTGACGTACCTTAACTTGCCGACGGCGTCGAAGCACGGTGTGAGGTTTAAGTTCAGCGTGAAGTTCTGAGATAGGGCCGGAGTGATGATAAGGTTCAGTGATATTTCTGATGTATTCCCCATAAAATAGAAAAGGCTTAAAATTGTCTCCCGACAATATTAAGCCTCTGTTTTCTAACTAACTTATTATCAACTATTCATTACTCATTCTGAATTTATGTTGCAAAGGTATGAACATTTTAATTAAATAATATCTCTTTTCATTAAAAAACTAACGTAAACGTTTGCGCATTCTGCCTATTTTGAGTAAATTTGCAGATGTAACCCTAATCTTTGTAAAAGCAAACTCGAATGTCTACCAACAAGCATAGAACCTCCCTGAAAGATTTGGCAAAGGAACTTGGCGTCAGTATCGCCACTGTCAGCCGTGCCCTGCGCAACAGTCCGGAGATAGGCAAGGACATGCAGACGCGTGTGAAGGAGCTGGCCCGGCAGCTCAATTACCGTCCCAATCCTTTTGCCCGCAGTCTGCGCCGTGAGGCGCCGAAGATAATCGGTGTGGTGGTTCCCAATCTTGTCACCCACTATTATGCAGCCGTTCTTGACGGAATAGAGAGTGAGGCGGCTAAGGAAGGCTATTCGGTCATCAGCGCCAACAGTCATGAGGACTTTGAGACGGAAGCCCGGACGATAGACAACTTCATCGACATGCACGTCGAAGGCATCATCGCCTGTCTGGCGCAGAACACCACTGACTATTCCCATTTCGAGGAGCTTCAGCGTATGGGTATTCCATTGGTGTTCTTCGGACGTACCTGTCTCACCGATATGTTCTCCTCGGTAACGGCCAACGGCGACGAGGCAGCACAGCTGGCGACCCAGCATCTCATCGACACGGGCAGCCGCCGTATTGCTTTCATCGGCGGACCGAACCATCTCGACATGGTGCGCCGCCGCAAGCACGGCTATTTAGAGGCGCTCAGGGCGAGCCGCATACCTATCGACCGCGATATGGTCGTGTGCGACAAGATTGACTATGATCTGGCCATCAGTTCCACCAAGGAACTTCTTTCGCGTCCGGACCGCCCCGACGCCATACTCGCTTTCAATGACATAATCACCTTTGCGGCCTTCACGGCAATCAAGCAGATGGGCCTCCGTATTCCGGAGGACGTGGCCCTGATAGGCTTTACGGACGATGTCCATGCGGCATACGTCACACCGCAATTGTCCGCCATCGAGGACCAGTCGCATCAGATGGGTGCTACGGCATGCCAGTTGTTGCTCCGTGCCATTGCCGGCGACCGGACGATATATCGTGAGCGGGTGCCACAGCGGCTCGTGATACGTGAGACTTCGGCGAAATATAAGTAGATAAAGGGAGATTAGTTAGTAGATAAAGGGAGATTAGTTAGGAGATAAAGGAAGATAAAAGGAGATAGAGGGAGATAAAGGACGACGGTCTTATTGCTTAGTAACAATAGATATGTCCTTTATCTCCCTCTATCTCCTTTTATCTTCTTCTATCTACTTATGAAGTCTCCCTTTATCTCCTTATAATCACATCATCACGTTTGAAAGCAGATAGCCGAGATAGGCCATGAAAGCAGCAGTGAGAACGGCGCCTTCCCAGCGTTCAACTGTATAGCGCGTGAAGGAAAACAGCCATACCGCCATGATGCTTCCGCCCATGACCAGCAGGTCGGTGAGGGTTATGCCGCTGAGCTGCATCGGGCATATCGTGGCCGTGATGCCGAGTATGGCGAGGACGTTGAAGACGTTGCTTCCTATCACATTGCCTATCGCGATGGCCGACTGGCCTTTGCGTGCGGCCACCACGCTGGTGGCCAGCTCGGGCATCGACGTTCCTCCCGCGACGATTGTCAGTCCTATCACGCCGTCGCTGACGCCCAGTCCGTGCGCCATTTCCGCCGCAGCGTCAACGAAGAGGTTGCTTCCGCCGACGAGACACGCCAGTCCCAAGGCGACGTAGGCCAGACACCGGACGACGCTGATGGCCGTCGCGTCAGTCGTTGAAACCACCGCTGTGTTGTCTGCGGGCTCCGCTGCCGACGCGCCGCCAACTTTCGCCGTGCGGAGCGTGTAGGCCATGAACACCGCGAGGCCCGCCAGCAGGATGATGCCGTCAAGCCGGCTGATGGTGTTCCCGGCTATGCTGAAGCTGCTGAAGCCGTCAAGACAGACGCCGATGAGCAGCATCGTCGCCGCGACGGCAAAGGGAATGTCCTTCTTAACCGTCGTCACCGAAATCTTCATCGGGGCGACCATGGCGGCACAGCCCACGATGAGCATCGCATTGAAGATGTTGCTGCCGACGACATTGCCCACGGCCATGTCCGGCGTGCCCTTCAGGGCGGAGACAAGACTGACGAACAGTTCGGGTGCCGACGTTCCTGCGGCCACGATTGTCAGTCCTATCACCATCTCCGAGATGTGCATCCGGCGCGCCAGCGAGGCTGCGCCATCCGTCATACGGTCAGCGCCCCAGATGACGAGCGCCACACCTATTATTATATATAAGAGGTTCAGAACCATCTTTTCCGTTGTCTTTTATGTCCTTTCCGTTATGCTGTCGGGTGATGCGTGTAGCGTTCAGACCAGCTGTCTCACCACGTTTTCAATCACTTCTGGGTAGTGCATCTGTTCGAGCCGCCCGATTTTCGCCGCAATATCCTCCGGCGTGTCCTCCGGTGCGACGGCCGTGCGGGCCTGAAAGATAATCTCTCCGCCGTCACATACCTCGCTCACATAGTGGACTGTTATGCCCGTCTCGGTCTCACCGGCGGCCTTCACCGCCTCATGGATATGGCGTCCGTACATCCCTTTGCCTCCGTATTTGGGCAGCAGGGCGGGGTGGATGTTGATGATGCGGCGGG
>USFX01000155.1 GCA_900553965.1 uncultured Prevotella sp. | reverse complement strand
TTGCATGCCGCCGCAATCTCGCCTCCGCTCACGCAGTCGGCCCCGAATCCGGCACTGCTGATGATTCCCAACACCTTCGGATTGGCGTTGGCCTTCACTGCGTAATGCACAATGAATCCGTCGTGCCTGCCGGCTTCGGCCTTGATGGCTCGCAGTGTTTCCTTCAGCAGAGCCGTGTCATAGTAGTAGAACGGCGTGCGCATAGCCTGAAATTTGTCTGTCGGTAGTTGCCTTATCATTTTATGTCTGTGTTATGTGTGTATTGTTATGCTGCTTATTTAAACAGCGTGTTGCTCAGGCTCTGCAGTGCGCGCTTCTTGTCTTCTTCCTTTATCAGGAACGATATGTTATAGTTGGAGCCGCCATACGAAATCATACGGACGGGGATGCTCTTCATCGCTTCCGTTGCAAGTGTCTCGAATCCGACGTTGCTCCAGTCGAGATCACCGACGACGCAGATGATGCACATGTCGCTGTCAACCGTTACCGTACCGTACTTCTTCAGCTCATCGACAATCTCGTTGAGGTGTGAGTTGTTGTCGATGCTCATCGAGACTCCGACCTCTGACGTGCAGACCATGTCGATAGGTGTCTGATAGCTCTCGAATATCTCGAATACCTTGCGGAGAAATCCCGTTGCAAGAAGCATGCGGCTGCTTTTTATCTTGATGGCTGTGATGTTGCTCTTGGCTGCAACGGCCTTGATTCGACCGGCTTCCGTCTTGTTGCTTATCGTCGTTCCTTCGGCTTCCGGGTCCATCGTGTTGAGCAGGCGGACAGGGATATTGGAGTATTTTGCCGGCTGAATGCACGTCGGATGCAGAATCTTGGCGCCGAAATAGGCCAGTTCGGCAGCCTCTTCGAAGTGCAGCTGGTGTACCGGAGCCGTATTGTCAACGATGCGCGGGTCGTTGTTGTGCATGCCGTCGATGTCAGTCCATATCTGTATTTCTTCTGCGTCTATGGCCGCTCCTATCAGTGAAGCCGTATAGTCACTGCCTCCGCGCTGCAGATTGTCAACCTCGCCGTAGGCATTGCGGCAGATGAATCCCTGGGTGATGTAGACCTGTGAGGCCGGCGCGTCGTTGAGGATACTGTTCAGGTTCTTTCTGATGAACGTGATGTCGGGCTCGGAGTTCTTGTCCGTCCGCATGAAGTCGAGAGCCGACAGCAGAGTGACGCTGTAGCCTTGCTCTTTCATGTAGTTGGCCACCATGTTGGTACTGATGATTTCTCCCTGCGCTACGATGTTCTTTTCCTCAAAGCTCGTGAACAGTTCCTTTGTGAAAGAGCGTAGGTAACCGAACTCCTCTGTCAGGAAGCTGTTGGTCTTTTCTTTCCATTCATCAGAGGTGTAGAGCTCTTCAACATGTGCATGATATTTCTCTTCGAGTTTATTGATGACCTCATTGGCCCCTTCCGGGTTCTTCTTATATAGATAATTGGATATTTCCACGAGTGAGTTTGTCGTGCCGGACATGGCTGACAGAACCACGAATACAGGATTACCTGATGATGTTACAAGTCTTGTCACGTCTTTCATACGTGCCGGTGTGCCAACAGATGTGCCACCAAACTTCATTACTTTCATGTGCTATCTTTATTTTATTATTCTTCTTTGGGTTGTAAAGCCTCTGTCTTTTGATTGTAGTGTCCCAACCTTTTAATTGAAACGTCTCGGTCTTTTAATTGAAATGCCTCAGTTTTCTTCCTCAGACAGTATTTCATTATAGTCTTTCGTGACCTCTTCGAGCGAACCGTTGCAGCATCGGTAGACGATGCCGGGATATTTGTTGACGAGCACCATGTTGTGTGTACTCATTATAACGGCTGTTCCCGTCTGTGATATATGCCGCAGGAGCTGTATGATTCCCTCGGCCGTCTCCGGGTCGAGATTGCCTGTCGGTTCATCCGCGACAATCAGCTTTGGGTTGTTCAGGATTGCGCGTGCTATGGCGATGTGCTGCTGTTCGCCTCCCGAGAGCTCGTACGGGAACTTGTCAGCCTTGTCTTCCATTCCCACATCGGCCAGCACCTCCTTGATGCGCTTGTCAATGTCGTCCCGGTTCTTCCATCCAGTTGCTTTCAGGACAAAGTAGAGGTTCTTATATACGGTACGGTCTCCGAGCAACTGGAAATCCTGAAAGATGATGCCCATCTGCCGCCGCAGGGCCGGAACATATTTCTTTTTCAGACGGCGTATATCATGGTTGATGACAACGGCGTTTTCCGCCTCGTATACATCAAGCTCAAAGTATATTGATTTCAGCAGCGAGCTCTTGCCCGAGCCGACGCGGCCGATGATGTAGATGAATTCTCCTTCATCCACATGGAAGTTGACATCCGTGAGCACGGGGTCACCTGTCACCTGATGTATGTTGACCTTCTTATAGTCTATAAGCATTGTCTTCTGTTTTTTTAATGTTTCTGCCAATTCGGGTCGTGGCGTACCTGAAGTTCCTTTGCTAAGTCCTCAATGCGCAATCCCTTGCTCGTCAGCAGGACAATGAGATGGTAGAGCATGTCGGAGCCTTCATATACCAGCCTTTCATTCGTTCCGTTGACGGCTTCGATGACAGCCTCAAGTGCCTCTTCACCAACCTTTTGTGCCATACGGTTAAGGCCATCCTTGAACAGCGATGTAGTGTAGCTGCCCTCCGGCATTTCCTCATGCCGTTTGATGATGAAGTCCTGAAGGTCGGTCAGGAAGAGCAGCGGATTGCTCTCGTTCTTCTCACCCCAGCACGTATCCGTTCCCTTGTGGCATGTCGGTCCGACGGGATTGACTTTGACAAGGAGGGTGTCGTTGTCGCAGTCGATGTCCATGCTGACCAGATTGAGGAAGTTTCCGGACGTCTCACCCTTTGTCCACAGACACTGTCTGCTACGGCTGTAGAACGTCACCTTTCCCGATTCTATTGTTTTGTTATAGGCCTCTTCGTTCATATATCCCAGCATCAGGACGTTTTTCGTCGTGGCATCCTGAATGATGGCGGGAACGAGACCGTTCCCCTTTTCAAAGTCTATCCTCATATTCTTGTCTCTTTATATACGTATGTCAATGCCTTCTCCCCTCAGATATTCTTTCAGCTCCGGGATGGGTATCTCACCGAAATGGAACACGCTTGCTGCCAGTGCGGCGTCGGCATGTCCTATGGTGAAGGCGTCGCGGAAATGTTCTTTCTTTCCGGCTCCGCCGCTGGCGATGACCGGAATGGACAGGATGTCCGCCAGTCGGGCCAACGCCTCGTTGGCATATCCGTTCTTCACCCCGTCATGGTTCATGCTCGTGAAGAGAATCTCGCCTGCTCCGCGCTCCTGAACCTCGTGCGCCCAGTCGAATAGGCCGAGTTCGGTGCGTTCGCGGCCGCCCTTGACGTAGCAGTGCCAGCCGTCTTCGTCGAGCCTCGCATCAATGGCGCAGACACACACCTGACTACCGAAACGTCCGGTGATGTCGCTGATGAGCTCCGGGTTGCGGATAGCGGCACTGTTGATGCTGATTTTGTCAGCTCCGGCATGCAGCAGCCGCTCAACGTCCTCCAGCTCGTTGATGCCTCCGCCGACGGTGAACGGGATGTTTATCTCGGCCGCTACACGTGTCACCATGTCGGTGAACGTCTTGCGGCCCTCATAGCTTGCCGTGATGTCAAGAAAGACCAGCTCGTCGGCTCCTGCCTCGCTGTAGGCCTTGCCCAGTTCCACCGGGTCACCGGCCGAGCGCAGGTTGACGAAGTTGGTTCCCTTGACCGTCTCTCCGTTTTTGACGTCGAGACAAGGTATTATCCGTTTTGCCAGTCCCATAGTTTCTTCATGTCTATCCGTCCTTCATATATCGCCTTTCCGAAGACCACGGCCGGTATGCCGGCTTCGTTCAGCTTCTCGATGTCCTCCATGCAGGATACCCCACCGCTCGCAATGAGGTGGAGATCGGGAAATGCCGTCATGATGTCCTTATATAAAGGTATGGCCGGGCCGGTCAGTGTTCCGTCGCGTGATATGTCGGTACACAGAACTTTCCTGATTCCGCGCTTGACGTAGTGGTTCAGAAAGTGGAGCAGTTCGAGTTCGGAGTCCTCTTTCCATCCGTTGATGGCGATGCGTCCGTCGCGTACGTCGGCCCCGAGGACAATCCGGTCGGCGCCATAACGCTCAATCCATGTGTCGAGCAGTTCCGGCGATGTGACCGCCACGGAACCGACGGTCACCATCGACGCGCCGTTGTTGAAAGCAGTCTCTATGTCGCGGTCAGTCTTTATGCCGCCGCCGAAGTCGACGGTCAGCGAAGTCGCCGTGGTTATGCTCTGAAGGGCAACCGTATTGACGATATGTCTTGACTTGGCTCCGTCGAGGTCGACCACGTGAAGTCTTTTATATCCGATGGCTTCCATCTTCTTCGCGATGTCGGCAGGGCTGTCGCAGTAGACAGCTTTCTGCTGGTAGTCGCCTTTGGTGAGGCGCACGCATTTGCCGTCGATGATGTCAATGGCCGGTATCAGTTCAATCATAGTTCCAGAAAGTTCTTTATTATAGTTTCTCCCACGCGTCCGCTCTTCTCGGGATGGAATTGTGTGGCGTAGAAATTGCCGTGCTGCAGTGCCGCACTGTACGGCAGTATGTGGTCGGCCGTCGCGATGGTGTCGCTGCAAAGGGGGACATAATAGCTGTGGACGAAATAGACATAGTCGTCTTCCCGCAGTCCCTTGAACAGCGGACTCTTCATGTCGTGCAGCGAGTTCCAGCCCATGGCCGGCACCTTGTCCTCGTGGCGCTCCGGACGGAACCGCCTGACATCGGCGTCGAAGATGCCGATGCAGTCGGTGTCGCCCTCTTCCGAATGGCGGCACAGAAGCTGTTGTCCGACGCATATCCCCAGGACGGGCTGCTTCAGATTTCTTATCAGCTCGTCAAGTCTGTTGGCGCGGAGATACCTCATGATGTTTCCAGCTTCGCCCTGTCCGGGGAAGAGGACACGGTCGGCCCGCCCGAGCTCTTCCGTGTCATCCGTCAGCAGCGGCTCTACACCGAGACGCCGCAGGGCATTGACAACGGAATAGATATTGCCTGCGTTGTATTTTATAATCGCGACATTCATGTCAGCTGAAAATGATTGTCTTGTTGTGGTACGTGAGGATTTTCCTCTCGATATGCTTGGTGACGGCGCGAGAGAGAACGATTTTCTCCAAGTCACGTCCTTTGAGCACGAGGCTTTCCGGTGTGTCCTTGTGGGTTATGCGGACGACGTCCTGCTCGATGATAGGGCCGGCGTCCAGTTCCGATGTCACATAGTGGCTCGTCGCTCCGATGATCTTGACACCGCGTGCCCATGCCTGATGATACGGCCGCGCACCGATGAACGCCGGAAGGAACGAGTGGTGGATGTTGATGATGTGGTTGGGATACTGCTGTATCATGTCCTCGCTGATGATCTGCATGTAGCGGGCGAGCACGATGAATGTCACCTTTTCTTTTCTGAGCAGTTCCATCTCTGCCTTCTCCACCTCCTCCTTGTTTGAATGGTCCTTGTTGATGGACCAGACGTAATAGGGTATGCCGAACTGTTCGGCGACGTAGCGCAGGTCTTCGTGGTTGCTCACGATGCACGGAATCTCCACGTCCCATTCCCCGGCCTTGTAGCGGGCCAGCAGGTCGTACAGACAGTGGCTCATCTTGCTGACGAAGATGGCCATGCGCGGTTTGACATCGTTGAAATAGAGACGGCACACCATATTATATCGTTGTGCATACAGAGTCATGATATATTCCTCAATCTTATCCCGTGGGATGAGGAAGGTGTCAAGTTCCCATTCTATTCTCATGAAGAAGACGCCGTCCTGTCTGTCCACATACTGATCCAGATAGACGATGTTTCCCTGATTGTCTGTTATAAATTTGGTCACCTCCGTTATGATTCCCTGTTGGTCGGGACAATGGAGGAGCAGAATTGCCGTCGGTTTCATTCTTTGCCTGATACTTTGATATATAATATTCCAATTTAATTGGCAAAGTTACAAAAAAATATTATATTCCATGTCTTAATGCCTTGAAATATTACATATTGACAGCTTTTTATGATTTAGAAAGACGAATATGTCTTAAGTGTGTCATCAATATCAGTTTATATTATATGAATTAATTGTGTTCACTTACTTAATTATATTGTTTTGAATAGAGCCAATCCATCTGATTAAATAATCGGTTTTTTGTTTGGGTGAAAGTGAAATATAGTCCCAGAAGTCCTGGTGAGTGCATTCAAAAAGGTATAGTGGGAAGTTTTTTGAAGTGGTGGAATGTTGCACATTTCAATGCTATAAATCAGATGTATGTCGACTAACGTGGCACATTATAATCTGCTGCATTTTTGTGTCTCAGTGTCTTTGTGCTGAATGAGGATGCTCCACAATGTCTCTATCAGGACTTGCTCCGTCATAATAATATCACGGAATTTAACATTTGAAATCTCTCAAAATAGAACGGTACAAAGCTGAAATATTGACATCAGGCCGCCGTCATCCTCCTGAAATTCATCCATCGCCGAGCCGTAAGGGCCTCCCTGAGTTGCAACGGGGCCGCCGTCATCATCCAACGGCGTGTCCGTTGCAATGCAACAAGCGCCCCGTTGCAACCTCGGGAGGCCCTTACGGCAAGATTTCCAGTAGGATTTTCTTGCACACTTTTCT
>USFX01000154.1 GCA_900553965.1 uncultured Prevotella sp. | reverse complement strand
TTCCTTGAGAGATTATGATGAAGCAATGGATTCTTCTCTGGAACTGAAAGACGGAACAGCAAAACTGGTAGCAGGAAGCAGCGCCCTGATCGTCGGCGGCAAAGCTTTACAGTCCGGTACAAGCCATAACTTCGGTGACGGATTTGCCAAGGCATTTGGTATACAGTATACAGACAAAGACAATAAGTTATGGATCGGTACTGACGGAGGGGGAATCAATGTCTTTGAAAAAGACAATCGCACGGTCATCTATAACGAAGAAAATGGGAAACTGAGCCATAATTCTATTATAAGCGAATATTGCGATTCTCAAAACAATATATGGATAGGAACCTTCATGGGTGGTATAGATATCTACGATCATAATAAAAAAAACTTTTCCCATGCCAGCCTTAAAGAGATCTCTTCCTGTGACGCCCGTTGTTTTTATGAAGACAACAAAAACAATATGTGGATAGGAACCAGTTCGGGAATATTTATTGTTAACACTCAAACTTATGAAAACATAATGCATTATACCACTGAGAATTCTTCTCTTCCAGAACAGCAAGGATCTCGCCCTCATCGCTGCCCTCTACCCGGGGATGTGCAAACTTTTCCACCAGCACCTTGTCGCCGGGCATTGCGCCGCGGGTGAACCGGCCGGGGATAAAGATATCGCTGGTGCCGTCCTCCAGCATGACAAAGGCAAAGTTCTTGCCCAGCTTTACCACCTTGCACAGCAACGCCTTATCGGCACGGCCGCTGCGCACCGTGAAGAACCCGCCCTGGCCCTGGCAGATGACAGCCTCGTGCACCAGCTGGTCCACAGCCTCCATCACCTTGCGGTCTGCGCCGCGATCCCCGCCGAACTTATTCTTCAGATCTTTTACAGTGCACGGCTGATTCTGGATCGCGTGCTCAATTTTATCGCGCATTGCCATAAAATATTTTCTCCTTCACTTCCGTGGCCGTGCATCTCCTGCGGAGCACAGCCCTGCCTTGGGACGGGCACCTTTCCCTGTCCCCTCTTTGCGGCAGCCCGCAGAACCGGCTGCCCGCACTTTTTTCTGCACAGAAAAACAGCCCCGTCCGTTCACGGGGCTGCAACGCCTTCTCAGCCTGCCAGACGGCCTGCAAACAGGCAGGCCAGAATAGCAACCACAAAGAACACCACGCCTGCAATGCGGGTGACCTTAGCCAGCATCTGATCTGCCGGGGTCAGACGTGCATTGTTGGCACCGCCCACACTGCCGTTGATGGCACCGGACAGGCCCTGACCGTGGGTGTGCTGCATGAGGGTGAGGAAAACGATGACCAGCGAAGCCACCAGCAGAATGGCACCGCCAACAATTTCGATAACAGACATGAATCGTAACGCTCCTTTTATTTGTAAATACGGAAAACTACGCAAAAATACAACTATATAGTAGCATAACAAAGCCAAAATTGCAAGTAGAATCCGCGCATTTAACCCGCTGCTTCCAGCACGTTGCAGACCTGCGCAAAGATGGCTGCACCGGAGTACGCCGTGTGCACCGCACCGTCCTGCAATACCACAATGGTATAGCGGGGCTTTTCTGCCGGCCAGAACCCCGCAAACCACAGGTTGCAGCGCTCGGTGCCCTCCGGGGTGAACTGCCCGGTCTGGGCGGTACCGGTCTTGCCGCCCGCCCCACCGGAAAGCCCGGCGGCATCCTGTGCGGTGCCCTGCTGCACCACCTGTACCAGCATAGCGCGCAAAAGCGCTGCGTTCTGTGCTGAGATCACCCGCCGCCCCCGGGGGTGGCTGAGGGTCTCCACCGGTTGTCCGGTGGTCTCGTCCAGCGTGGCTTGCAGCACATAAGGGCTGCGGTATACGCCGTCCGCTGCAATGGTGTTGAACAGTGCCGCCACCTGCATAGGTGTTGCCAGCAGACTGCCCTGCCCAAAGCTGAAATTGGCAAGCTGCCCGCTTTGCGCCAGCTCCTGCGGGGCGGGCAGCTGCCCGGCCTCGGCGGCCAGGGTGATGGTCACGTCCTTGCCGACGGCGGCCGGACGGGCTATGTAGCGGCCCGGTCCGACGGGCTGGAGAGCGCCTCCGGTCATGACGGCCTGTACTTTGTTGAGCGGCACGCCGGGCACGCTGACGCTGATCGGATTGCTATATCCGGCGTAGAGGACATTCATCAGGTCGGCCGAGACGGTCGCGCTGGGGTCCACCACTGTATATTTCTGGCTGAAGTCGCGGCGTATGCGCTCGCCTCCACCGTTGACCATCTCGATGTGGCCGGCCAGTGTGAAGTCGCCGGTAGAGCCGCAGATGGTCTCATAGAGACCGTTGGTGAGGTTCACCTTGCGCTCACCTATATATATGTCTGGCACCTGTGTCGTGTCGACGGCGGCCATGACGATGTGCGCCGAGAACTTGTCGCCGCGCACGATGGTCTGCGAATTGGGTATGACGAAAGCGTTGAGGGCGTTGACGCGGATATCCTTGACGTCGATGTTGGCCACCAGCGTGTGGAGCACCTCGCCCTCGGCGTAGCGTATGTCGCTCTGAAGCTTCGACAGCAGCGTCACGGCAGCGGCCACGGGCATGCCCTCGAACATGTATTCCTGCCAGTTCTTGCCCATCGCCACGGCGTTGCGCGGTATGCGGGTGGACAGGTTGTCGGCTATGATAGCCCTGCGGGTGCTGTCCGGAACCATTGTCAGGATGCGCTCGCGGAAGGAGTTTATGGCCTTGTAGAGAGCCTCGCCGCGTCCCCGTCCGGGTGCGAGCATGACCTGGGTGGCCGCTTCAAGGTCCTCCTTGTTGACGATGTCGGTCACGTCGGCTTTCTTTCCGTCGGCCTCGCGTACGATGGCCAGTTTCAACTCGCCTGCGAAATTGTAGAGCGAGTCGCTCATCCGCTTGACCTCTTGCGCCTTGTCGAACCACGCTTTCACCTTCGCGGGGTTGGCCTTCATCTGCGCTTCAAAGTCGTCATATATCACCCGGTTCTCCTTTGTGGAGCTGGCTGTGGTGCGGTTGAGGCTTTCCTCTACGATGGAGAAGCCGTTGAGCACCTCCGTAGAGACGTTCAGCGCGAGCATTGCCATGAGGACGACATACATCAGGTTGATCATCTTCTGGCGCGGGGATACCGGTCGTTTCTTTATTGCCATAGTTATTTTCTGTTGTTAGAAGCCTAAGGAGCTTTAAGGTCTTTAAAGTCTTTAAGGTCTTTAGGGTCCTTAAGGTCTTGACAGTTCGGTTGTCAGCTCTGCACTTTGTTCATGTTGACCGTCATCGCCTCTATCATGCGGGCATAGATGCGGTTGAGCTCTGCTATCTGTTCGGCCATGCGGCGCGACTGCTCGTTGATTTGGTCGATGGTGCCAATCTGTGCGCTTGCGCCCTTGAGCTGCATCTCGTAGACCTTGCAGATGCCGGTCAGCGTGCGGTTGAGATTTTCCATTTCCTCGGAGTCTCGGGTGAGCCGCTGGCTCTGCTCGGCAACCTTTGAGAGCATCTCGGTCAGGCGGTTGAGCTCATCCACATAGTTTGAGGTGGCCTCTTCCATTTCCGGCGATACCTGCTGCTGGCCCTGAACCCATCCGGGCACGGCGCTTCCGCCGACGATAGTTCCGCCCGCCGCTGCCACGGTGGCATCTGAACCGGCCGCTGCCACGGCGCCAGAGGCTGAGGGAATGGTGCCGTCGGCAGAGGGGATGGCGCCGGAGGACGGCTGACCGCCACCTATTATAATAGTGCCGCCAGCGATGCCGCCGCCGATGGCCTGCTGTCCGTCGGATATGCCGCCGTCGGACATGCCGCCAGCGTCATGTCCCTCCTCCTCATCTTCGAGATGTGTGGGCAGTTCCTTGCCGATGGCCGTCTTGTCGAAGGGCCGGTCGAAGGCCGAGATGAAGAACACGATTACCTCGGTGCCCATTCCGAGGTAGAGCATGATGTTGGCACCGGGGAGGTGGGTCAGCTTGAACAGAGTTCCGAGGATTACGACGGAGGCTCCCCAGCTGTAGGCGTAGTTGAGGAACGTCTGGCCCGGCACGCTGTCGAGCCACTTCTGCAGCTGATATACTATGTTGAACTTACTGTAGACTGTCATGGCTTATTTCTTCTTCGATTTTGTTTTCTTTGACTTGTCGCTTGTGGTGTTGGCCAGACTGCGCACGCAGCGGAATCCGATGTAGGACCGTGGCTGGTTCTGGTATTCGGCCGAGCGCCATGCCGAGCGTATGTAGGATTCCGGGTCTTTCCACGAGCCTCCGCGCACGCTCTTGCGCTTGAGCCGGTAGGGGTCTTCCTTGGCGGCGTTGTAGCGCAGCTGCGGGTTGATGTCGTTCATGGCTTCGACGCCGGCCTCGGTGTAGATGGTGCTGGTCCATTCGGCCACGTTTCCGGCCATATCATAGAGGCCGTTGGAGTTTGCCGAGTAGATTCCGACCTTGCTGGTGATGAGGTTTCCGTCCTTGGTGTAGTTTCCGCGGTCGGGCTTGAAGTTGGCGAAGAAGCATCCGCTCTCGCTTGCCGTCTGTGACTGTTCCCATGGGAACTCGTTCTGGTTCTTTCCGCGTGCGGCATACTCCCACTCGGCCTCTGTCGGCAGACGGTAGCGCTGGACGTAGCGTGCGGCGGCGCCGAGGCCTTTGAGGAGATATTCCGTGCGCCAGGCGCAGAAGGCGTTGGCCTGTTCCCAGGTGACGCCGACGACGGGGTAGTCGTTGTAGGCCGGGTTGCTGAAGTAGAGGCGCATGTATGTCTCGTTGTCGGCGTTGGGGAAGTCGTTGACCCAGCATGTCGTGTCGGGGAAGATGTTGACGATGTAGGTGTTGAGGAAGTCCCACGGGCCGGAGAGCTGGCGGTTGATGGTCTCGCTGACGATGCGTCCCTCGTCGTCGATATAGGCCGTGTCCTTCGATATCCACACCTCTTCGGCGGGATTGACCGCCACGTCGGTGTTGAGATTGCGCTCCTGCGGATTGAGACGGAAGCGGCGCATGGCGGCCGTGGTATAGTCGTAGACCTCATAGCGGTAGTTCATCTGCGAGGCGTCGAGCATCTTCTCTCCCGTGACGGGGTTGACGGTGTAGACGCTCTCTATGGCGCGCTGCTCGTCCTCGTTGGGCTTGCGGGGCAGCGGTTTCTTCCAGTTGAGATGTGGCTTGATGGGGTCGCCGTTCTTGTCTTCCTCTATCTTGTATGTCTCGTCGCCGCCGTAGGCCGGGTCGGCGAGGCGTTCGCGGATGATGGAGTCGCGCACGTAGTTGACGAACTGGCGGTACTGGGAGTTGGTTATCTCCGTCTCGTCCATCCAGAATCCTTCGACTGAGATGTCCTTCACCGGCGTCTGCTTTCCCCAGAGGCTGTCCTGCTGTTCGATGCCCATCCGCAGGTGGCCGCGCTTGATGAGGGTCATGCCATATGGCGTGGGCTCGGTGAACGCCCTGCCGCCTGCGCCCCTGTCTTCGCCTCCCGACGCCGTTGCCGACTTGCCGCCGAAGCAGCCCGTCAGCGCAATCAGGCCGATGAGGCAGAGAGCTATGCTACATCTGTTCTTACACATATAATTATATATATAGGATTTTTATGTCGGGAGCTTTAGGACTTGGGTCTTATGCCGTGTCCGTCTCCGCTGTTGTTTTGTCGGTTATAATAGTCTCACACTCTTATGTCTGTTCCGTCCTTTCTTCTGTAGGTCGATGTCGGTCTGATAGCCGATGAAAATCTCGTGACTGCCGTTGCCGAAGCTGATGGCCGAGGTGTAGATTTCATAGCTGTAGCCGAGGCTGACGCCGTGGAAGTTGCCTCCGATGAGCACGGTGACGGAGTTTGTCGGGCTGTAGGATACGCCGGCGTACATCATCCGCTTCTCGTAGGAATAGCGGACGCGCGCGGTCACGTCGACCCGCCATGCCGTGGCATCGGTGCGCGCGAGCACACTGGGATGTATTGATAAGAACGGATTTCTCAGCCGAATATTGTATCCTCCCGTCAAATAATATGTCGGGTCAATCTTCAGCGTCTGCCGCTCTCCGAGCTCCACTTCGGGTGCGTTGAGGTGGAGGGCCGACGCGCCGACGTACCACTGTCCGTGGGTGTAGTAGAGTCCGGCGCCGAGGTCGAAGCCCGTTCCGCTGACCTCTGACGTGGGGAAGGCGGGGTCGTTGGGCGTCTCGGTGTCGACCTTGTCTCCGTCGAACGACTCGCTGAGCAGTCCGAGGTTGACGCCGGCGGCTATGCGTCCGCCGAAGAGACGTGTGCGGAAGGCATACTGAAGGGCGAAGGTCTTGTGGGAGAAGAGTCCCAGCTCGTCGTTCATGAACCGCGCTCCGACGCCGTGGTAGGACCGTAGGAAGTAGAACGGCAGGTCGCCGGCGGCATACATCGTCCGCGGATTGTTCTCAAAGCCGGTCAGGGTCATGTTGTATGCGCCGACGGCGTTGATCTTGTTCTCCTTGCCGACGGCTGCGGGATTGAACGACGGCTCCATCGCCCAGTAGTGGGCGAACGAGGGGTCATACTGCGCCACAGCCCCTGCGGAAGCCATGAGCATCACTGTCAATATCGCGAAACAATGCTTAAGCACGTTATTAATAACGCGCGCAACGCGGGATTATTGTGCGGGGTGGGGAGAAAATGATGAAAAAGCCAATAACAACCCCCAACCACCTACAACCCACCCCAACGAGGGTGTTGCAGAACCATGAATTTGTAGGGAGAGGGTGTTGCAGAACTCGCAT
>USFX01000153.1 GCA_900553965.1 uncultured Prevotella sp. | reverse complement strand
ATGATGCAGACATGGTCTGACTTTCTTGATGACTTGAGGGAAAAGGCCCGCCAATGCAGTGAAACATGCTGAAACAGCAGGAGGAAAGCCATGACATACCCGGCAGGAGATTCTTTGCTGCGCCTACCGCAGGTTCTTGAACTGATCCCTGTAAGCAAAAGCGCATGGTGGCGTGGATGCAGGGATGGCAGGTTTCCCAAGCCCGTCAAGCTGGGGCCGCGCACGACGGCATGGAGAAGTACAGACATTGCAGCCCTGATAAGGCAGGCTCCTTCCCCGGCTTGTGAGGAACAGGCAGTTCCTCTGGATTGAGCATTGTCTTTCCCGGACAGAAAACGGTAAGGCCGGTGTATGCCCCTCAGTGGCACGCACCGGCCTTTATGTATCAAAAAGTCCAAAAGTATACACAGTACGCAAGAGGCTTTCCCGGATATTTTTATGTCTATGAGACCCAAATACAGACAAGGAAAGCATGGGGAACAAGAAAAATAAGAAAACTAATTATTCCAAAAAGTTTTACTGCTGTGCAAAGAATTGCAAAAAGTTGTCAAGATAAAAAAATATATTTTTGAGAATATAACAGGTATTTCATGGGACAATATGGGACATGTGCAATGGCGCAATCAGGAGAAAAAAAGGGGACGCCGGAAAAGGCATGATATGCTGCGCAAAATACCGAGGAGGGGAAATTATGCCGACACCTGAGCACACTAAAGGCCTGTTGCGATTGCGCCAGATTCTGGAACTCATCCCCATCAGCCGCCACTATCGCGGCGTGCTTCGCATCGTGACAGGCAAGACGATGTGCTATCTGATGATATATGCCGTCGTCTCCGCCTACGTCACACTTGTCATCCCGCGGCTCTTCAACTTTGTCGACATGGTTCAGGCCGGCACTCTGACGGCCATTCTTCTGCCCTATCTGCTGGCCTGCATCTTCTTCGGCATGACCGTTTCATGCCTCATCCGCTACCGCGAGAACGTCATGCTGATAGTCATTTTCTGCTCCGTCCCGCTGCTGTTCATGTCCGGCGTATCATGGCCGCAGAGCAACATACCGGGTGTATGGCAAGGCGTCTCATGGCTGTTTCCCTCAACTTTCGGCGTGAGGGCATTCGTCCGGGCCAGCATGATGGGCGCCACGCCGAGCGACATCGCCATCGAATGTCGTCTTATGTGGATTCAGGCAGCTGCCTATTTCATCACCGCTTGCGCCGTCTACCGCTATCAGATAAACCTTTCGCGCCGCAAAGTGCTTGACCAGCTCAACCATATCCGCCACAAACGGGAGGTTAGACAGAGACTGAAAGCGGTCAGACAGGTGAGCAGCGGAAGCAGATAATTACTTTATGATATAAGTTTTTTGAATACAGAGACACGGAGACACAGAGGAAAATATCAACTCTGTGTCTCCGTGTCTCTGTGTTCAAAGTATAAACTAATTGTTGCAACCAACTTAAAGCGATTCCCGAATGGACAATAGTAAAAGCTCAAATGAACATTTGTCATTGTCCATTTGAGCTTTAAAGCCTTTCAAAAGAAGCGGGTGGAAAGCCGCGGATGACTTACTTTCCCTTTTCTCCTGTCGCTTTCTTCTGCAGTTCTATCACGGCCTTACCGTCTGCATCGGTCAGCATCAGCGTTGAGCCTTTCTGCAAACGGAACGACTTCACTTCGCCGAAAGCGCCGAGCAGACGGTCTTCCAGAGCCATGTCGGGACACATCATGCGCGTGCTTCCCATCTTGCCGAGGTCAATCGTTCCCTTTGCAGGGTCAACATCGAGCATTCCAGTAATCCTGTTACAGCTCGTACTGCCATAGACACGCTTCTTGTCTGCATCAATTCCGATGAACGGAGCGTCCTGTCCGTCGGCAGCCGCGACATCACTGCCTTTGATTTTCACAACGCTCCATTCGCCATTGAGGTCGCTGAGCGATACCGCTTTCTGTCCTGTGCCGCACGAAGCCATTGCCATCAGTGCACAGACAAATACCATAATCTTCTTCATATCCGTATTATTAAATTGTTCATACGAGTTTGTTTCATGACGGCTGACAGTCCGCGGACGCACTAACTACATTCCATTATCCGGCCGTAAGACTGCCGTCAATCATCAATATCGGTCACACGGAAGTCCTTGTCGAACTTTATCTCCAGTCCGTTGTCCAGCTTCACTTCATACTTCCCCTTGCTGCTGCGCTCTATCTCCAGCATCTTTGCTTTCGGATAATAGCTCTTCAGATAGCTGCGTATGGGCTTGGGGACAACCGACGAGGGCACTTCCGACCTGCGGCACGTAATCTCCTTCCACTGTCCGTGGCTGTCAAACTCCACCTTGTCGCCGTTGGTGAAAACGACGTTATAGCCGTTGTAGAACAGGCCGTCGTCTATCTTCGCCATTGCGACACGTCGTCCCGAGAAGTCTTTCTTAACCACCAGCTGCGCATTGTCCGGCAACTGGGTGACCTCTATCGGCCGGTCCATTCCTGCGAGTGCAGCCGAACTGGTCATCATTGCGGCTGCTACGGTCATCAAGACCTTCTTAGTCAAATTTTTCATAAGCGGTTAAATTTAAAGTGAGTAATCCTGTTGACAGTGCAAAGATACGCACAATAAGTCACACATCATAATCCTCAAACACAACTTAACCAACTTTTTGATTACTTCGCGGATGCTAAACGTGGTTAAACGAGCCGAAAGAAAGACACGCCAAATACCCCGACAGACAGTCAGGAGAGCCGCATCAGCCCTCCGTCAGCGTGATACCGTCATCGCCGATGGTTATCAGCCGGCGGCGATAGAGGTCTCCGACAGCCTTCTTGTATGCCTTCTTGCTGACCTTGAAGCGGTCGACAATCAGCTCGGCGGGGCTCTTGTCGCCCAAATCACAGTGGCCGTTGTTGTTGCGAAGATATTCCAGCAGCGTCTCCGAGAACTCCTCCGTCTGACGGCGGCCCGTCGGCTGGAGCGTCACGTCAATCTTGCCGTCCTGCCGGATGTGGTCGATATAACCCTTGAGGCGGTCGCCCGTCGTGAGATAACGGAATATCTGGTCCTGATAGACCAGCCCGCTGAACTTGTTGTCGACAATCACCTTGAAGCCAAGTTCGGTCTTCTGCCACACCAGCAGGTCCACCTCGTCACCATGGCGGTAGCGCGGCCGCTCCTGCGAGAGATAGCGCTCGACCTTCGCCGAGGCCATCATGCGGTAGCTGTCCTCGTCCACCGTCACATAGACAACGTATGACGAGCCGCGCTCCATGCGCTTCTTCTGCTCCCGGAAGGGGCAGAAGAGGTCTTTCATAAGGCCCCAGTCGAGGAATGCGCCATATTCATTGACCCACGCGACCTCAAGACATGCGAACTCGCCGACACGCGCTTTCGGCCGCTGGGTGGTGGCCACGGGACGCTCGTCCTGGTCGAGATAGACAAAGACGTCTATCTCGTCACCCGGCCGCGTGCCCTCGGGAACATAGCGTGCGGGCAACAATATCTCGCCCTCGTCGCCTCCGTCGAGGTACATACCGAAGTCAACCTTCTTGACAACCGTCATCCGGTTGTAGTCTCCTAACTTTATCCTATCCATCTGTTTCGTTCTTTTGTGGTTCTGTGGCTGCCTCAGTCTCCGCCTCCAGCAGTCCATCGCGCATCTTTATCGTGCGGTCGGTGATGGACGCCAGCTGCTCATCGTGCGTCACGATGACGAACGTCTGGCCGAAACGGTCGCGCAGGTCGAAGAACAACTGGTGCAACTCGGCCTTGTTCTTTGAGTCCAGGCTGCCCGAAGGCTCGTCCGCGAGAATGACGGCGGGGTTGTTGACGAGCGCACGTGCCACGGCCACGCGCTGCTTCTCACCGCCCGAAAGCTCGTTGGGCTTATGGTCGGCACGTTCCGTCAGTCCCATGAAGTCGAGCAGCTCCTCCGCCCTGCGGCGCGCGTCCTTTGTGGACATGCCCGCAATGTAGGCCGGAATCATGATGTTCTCGACGGCCGTGAACTCGGGCAGGAGCTGGTGAAACTGAAACACGAAACCGATATGACGGTTGCCGCCAGCCGCCGCGCGTTCATGCCGTTTGTGTCCACGCCGTCGACCACGACGGTGCCGCTGTCGGCCCGGTCAAGTGTCCCGATGATCTGCAGCAGTGTCGTCTTGCCGGCTCCGCTGGGGCCGACAATGCTCACGACCTCACCCTTATCTATCTTCAGGTCGATGCCCTTGAGCACCTGAAGCGAGCCGAAGCTCTTCCTTATTCCTTTTATCTCTATCATTCTTGATCAATCAAAGTTCAACACTCTATCGTCTCTCTCACCTCCGCCGGCTGCCGTTCCGCCGTCAGCGCCGCTTGATGAACTTCATCAGCGAGGCGTAAGCGCTCTCCTGTTCCTGCCGCTGGGGTGCGGTGAACGTCATGACATCCTGCGGCTGGCCGTTCTGGTCGGGGTAGATGAGCATCAGGCTGCAGTCGGGAAAGGACGCGGTCAGCTCCTCCGGCAGCCGCTCGAAGGCCGGTTTGTACGAGACCGTGCCCTGACGGGCGGTCACTACGACGAAGAGATGGTCGGCGTTGACCTCGCGGGAGAGCTGCGTCAGCTCCTTCCAGTGGCTCATGACGGAATATTCGGCGCGCACCTCAGGGTGGCGGTTCTGTATGTACTCATTGATGAGGGCGGTCGTGTCCTGACGTCCGTGGAAGACGATGCGGCAGACGAGATTGCCGGCCAGACGCGACAGACGCTCCGTCCAGCGGTAGAATCCCGGTTCAAACTCGACCCTCGACGGCACCGCCACCTGTATGCGGCGGATGGTGCTGAGCGGGCGGACGATGCGGCATATCATTATCTGACGGTTTATCTCCGCGATGAGTCCCTGGGTGTATGCCCCCCAGAAGCTGTCCGTGGGGTCCGTCCGTCGGTGCATGCCCATGATGATCTCCGAGGCGTCGTTTTCCTTGAAGGCGTGCTTGATGCCGTTGGCGATGTTGATGGCCAGCCGGCTCTGCGTCTGCATGCGCACGTCGGCGGACCCGGCGACGGCCTCGGCATGTTCGAGGAGCTTGCGGCCGGCGGTCTGGTTGCGTCCGCTGTAGATGTCGTCGTAGACCACGTTGAGACCGATCAGCCCACGGTTGAGCTTCTTGTTGCGCATGAGAATGGCCAGATGGACCAGCGCGTCGGCCGTCTCGGCGTGCTGCAGTGGCAGGAGAATCTTCTCGTCATCGCCGGCCTTGGCGGGTTCCTCGGGCTGCATCTTCTCGCGGAGGAGAATGGCGCGCGCCGAATTCTCGACGACAAGCGAGCTGATGATGCACGTGAAGAGAATCATCATCACCACACCGTTGAGCATGTTGACGTCGACCAGATAGCTCCCGTCGTCCATACGGAGGTTCATTCCGACCATCGTCATGGCGATTCCTCCGGCGGCGTGAGCCTCGGTGAGTCCGAACATCATGTGGCCGGCGAGCAGCGGCCGGCGGAAGAAGAGGCACGAGACGTAGGCGGCGATGGCCTTGCTGAGCGTTCCGATGACGACCATGCAGAACACGACCCACAGCGTGTCCCAACCGTGGAAGAGGACGCGGATGTTGATGAGCATGCCGACGCCGATGAGGAAATAGGGGATGAAGAGCGCGTTGCCGACAAACTCTATGCGGTTCATCAGCGGCGAGACGCTCGGGATGAAGCGGTTGAGCGTCAGTCCGGCGATGAACGCGCCGAAAATTCCCTCCAGCCCGCACATCTCGGAGGCGGCGGCACTGAGGAAGAGAACCGACAACACATATATATATAGCATCACCGAGTCGGAATAATGTCTGAAAAACCAGCGCGTCATCCGCGGCAGCAGCACCGACGAGCCGGCGCAGAAGAGGACCACCTTGCCTACGAACAGAACCCAGAAGCCGATGTCCGTTCCGCCTTCGTGGGCGCCGACGATGGCGGCCAGCACGAGCAGCGACAGCGAGAGGGCTATCATGGATGAGCCGACGCTGAGCGCTACGCTGGAGTGTTTCTGCAGTCCGTAGCGGCAGACTATGGGATAGGCTATCAGCGTGTTTGCGGCGAGTATGCAGGACAGCAGCAGCGACGCCTCGGGCGAATAGCCCAGAAGCCACACGCCCGCGCCGTAGGCCATGACGAAAGGCACGGCGAAGGTCAGCAGACCGAAAATCATGAACTGGAGCCGCCGCCTCATGATGTCCTTCAGGTTCATCTCCAGTCCGGCGAGGAACATAATGTAGAGCACGCCCACCTTCCCGAAGAGCTCGAAGGAGGAGTCCCGCTCGAGAATGTTGAACCCGTAGCGGCCGACGGCGACGCCCGCCAGCACCATACCTATTATATGCGGTATGCGCAGGCGTCCCATGACGATAGGGGCGAAAAGGATGATGCAGAGCACGACAAAGAATATCAGTGTCGGGTCGGTTATCGGGAAATAATGTGATATGTCAGGCATGGTCATCGGTCTGAAACATTGCATTTCAAGGTGCAAAGGTGCAAAAAAAATATCAGACGAGAGCGGTTATTACCCTAAAAGTTGTAATTTTGCAGCGAAATAGCCTTGGCAGGTAATAATCAAACAAGCAATGCAGCGAATGTCAAGAGACTCTCATACCTCAACCGCAAAGGCGCACAGAAGCAGGACGGCAGCAACCGGTCCGGCATCTGTGCGCCTTTTCCGTTGCCGGAAACACCTGTTAAGTATGTTGCAACAATCAGTTTATACTTTGAACACAGAGACACGGAGACACAGAGCTATATTGTCCTCTGTGTCTCCGTGTCTCTGCCGTTG
>USFX01000152.1 GCA_900553965.1 uncultured Prevotella sp. | reverse complement strand
CTCCTCCTCCTCCGGGTTCCAGACGATGAGCTGTTTGTAGCAGTTGTCCATCGTGTCGAACTCGTCGAGGTCGAGAGCCTTTCCCGTGCCGCCTCCGGCCTCGCGGAAGACAATCTCACGCAGGCGCCCTATCTCGCGCAGCACGTTCGGCGCGTTGTGGGCGTCCACTATGTAAATCTCGTTGTGGCTCTTGTTGGTCATGCGCAGCTGCCGTTCAGGAGTCAGTTCGCTTTTCAGCAGTGCCTTGTCAATCGGCTTTATTATTTCTTGTTCCATGATGCTTATGTCTCAGGCCGGTGGAGTTCTCCGTGGCATAGCGTCCGGACTGCGTCATCCGATGCGTTATATGGATTTCTGTCCCGTTCCTGTTGTCCTTGTCTTTTGGTCGTTTGTCTTTACTTGATATGTCCGTCGTCCGTCGTCGCGTGCGGGGGCTGACGTTGCATATACATATATATAATGGTGTGGTGCGTCCGTCCCGCCGCTGCCGTCAGCCTACAGTTCGTAGACCCTGTCCCTGACATACTGTGCCCATTGCGCCGGTGTGCGGCTGTTGTCGAACGTCTGCCACGGTATGGGCTTGCCTATGGCCACGCGGAATGTCTTGTGGGTGTTCTTGTACATCTCGTCCACGAGGAAGAGCATGGCTATGTTGACCTTCCTGACGTAGCGGTCGGAGAAGTTGGCAAGGCGGTAGAAGAAGTCGGAGTTCTGTCCGCCGAAGTGTATCGGGACGACGTCTCTCTTGTACTGGACGCTTTTCGTCACGAATGTCTTCTTCCACTCCACGTCTCTTATGACACCGTCTTTTCTGCGTGAGCAGATGCCGGCAGGGAACATCAGCATGTGGTTGTCGCTCTGAAATCCGCTCTCGACCATGGCCGGGAAGCTGCGGCTCTGTCCGCCCGTCTTGTTGATGGGGATGCAGAGCGGCGCCAGTCCGGGGAGGTTCATGAGCAGGTCGTTGACCAGATAGCGGAAGCGGCTGTCGTAGTGGCGTCCGATGACGGCTCCGAGGGCCACGCCGTCCTCGCCGCCCAGCGGATGGTTGCTGACGAAGGTGTAGAGCCGTCCGTCGTCTTTCGGAGGCAGGTTCTCCACGCCGACGATTTCGAGGGTCATGTCAAGATAGCGCACACATTCTTCGAGCCACTCTGTTCCCGTGAGGTGGCGGCTCTCCCAAAGATATGCGTTGACCTCATCCTGATGGATGATGCGCTTGAGCCAGTTCACAAGCGGGCGCGGAACCCAACGTGCCTTGCGGCCCATCTTGCTGTCGAGCAGTTCGTCTATGTCAATGGTCTTCTCCGTGACTTGCTTCATTTCTCTCCTGATACGTAAAACACTAACGTTCTGCAAAAGTAACAGAAATCTTTGAGAATTGTATGCTTTTTAACAGAAAATAGACCAAAATGATTAAAAATTACGGGTTTCGGATTACGGGTTATGAGTTGTCTGTCTGCGACCGGTGGTGTCAAGGACGGCTGTTTCTGGGGCGGAAGAAAATAACAAACGCAGAGAGTGCAAAGACGCAAAGGCCCGTATCCATTCCGGATACATGATACTTTTGCGTCTTTGCGCTCTCTGCGTTTGTTCGGTCGGAGTCAGAAAACCGCGGTTTCATCGCGCTATTCTCCGAGCGTCTTGCCCCAAATGGAGAACGGGTATTGGCGCAGATGGGAGTTGTAGAAACGGCGGTCGCCCGTGACCTCGCGCCCGATGAAATGGGGCTTTTCGTATGGTTCGTCCTCAGAAGACAGCTCTACCTCGGCCATGACCAGTCCCTCGTTCTCGCCGTAGAACTCGTCGACCTCAAAGACATGACGTCCGCTGCGCACGAGCCAGCGCGTCTTGTCAATCACGCCCGGTTCGCAGAGCCGGAAAAGCTCTTCGGCCTCCTCCAGCGTGATTTCCTTCTCGAACTCATAGCGGCTCAGCCCGGCTGCGTCCGACGGCCCCTTGATGGTCAGAAAACCACAGCGGCCACGGACGCGCACTCTCACCGTGCGTCCGTGGCCGCTGCAAATATATCCCTGTTTGATGCGGCTGCTGTCGAAAGCCAGCTGCTTGTAGGTGTCGTCGAGCACCAGAAACTTGCGTTCAATCTCCTGTTCGCTCATCCTTCCGCTTATGACATTATGTACATGTAATAGGCCATGAAGCACAAGGCCAGCACCACGAGCATGGCGAATATCCACTTGACAACCTTCTGTCCTTCCTTCTCCTGACGTGCCTCGTATGCAGCGCGGCGCGGATTTTTCTTGTTATTCTTTCCCATAGGTCAATTATGTTGATTATTATTTATTGATTTTTGTCCATTTCATCGGCAATTCCATTCTTTTCCCTTTCTTCGCCATGACTCAATCGAGGTTTCTCATCTCCCGATATTTTTGTCTTACAGACATATCAGGCTCCCTCCCCTCGGGAGAGTTGGGGTCCGCTACTCCTCTTCGTTGACCGGGAATTCCATCAGATAGGCTTTGATGAAACCGTCAATCTTTCCGTCCATGACGCCGTCGACGTCCGTCGTCTGATAGTTTGTGCGGTGGTCCTTGACGCGGCGGTCGTCGAAGACGTAGCTGCGTATCTGGCTTCCCCACTCTATCTTCTTCTTTCCGGCTTCAATCTTGGCCTGCGCTTCGAGGCGCTTCTTCATCGCGCGGTCATAGAGCTGCGACTTCAGAAGGCGCATGGCATTGTTGCGGTTCTCCAGCTGCTTGCGGCTCTCGGTGTTCTCGATGAGGATTTCCTCCTCCTCGCCCGTGTCTGGGTCCACATACTGATAGCGCAGACGCACGCCGGTCTCCACCTTGTTGACGTTCTGACCTCCAGCACCGCCGCTTCGGAACAGGTCCCAGCTGACCTTGGCGGGGTCTACGTAGACCTCAATGGTGTCGTCGACGAGCGGCGAGACGAACACGCTGGCGAAGCTCGTCATGCGCTTGCCCTGCGCGTTGAACGGCGAGACGCGCACCAGACGGTGGACTCCATTCTCGCTCTTGAGGTAGCCGTAGGCATATTCGCCGCCCTCTATCTGCATCGTGACGCTCTTTATGCCGGCCTCATCGCCGTCCTGAAGGTTGCTGATGGTGACCTTGTGGCCGTTAGCCTCGGCCCAGCGCTGATACATACGCATGAGCATCTGCGCCCAGTCCTGGCTCTCCGTGCCGCCGGCACCGCTGTTTATCTTCATCACCACGTCCATCGGGTCTTCCTTTTGGCGCAGCATGTTCTTCATTTCAAGGCTCTCGATGGCCTCGATGGCACGGCGATAGTCCTCGTCGACCTCCTCTTCCGTGACCATCTCGTCCTTATAGAAGTCGAAGGCCAGCTGAAGCTCGTCGGCGGCAAGGCGCACTTCGTTGTATCCGTCAATCCACCTTTTGATGCCCTTCACCTTCTTCATCTGCTCTTCCGCCCGCTTCGGGTCGTCCCAAAAGTCGGGTGCCTGAGTGCGGAGGTCCTCCTCCTCAAATTCAATCTTCTTACGGTCTATGTCAAGATAGCGGCGCAACGACTCGGCGCGCTCCATGACGTCTTTCAGTTGGTCTGCTGTTATCATAATTATAGGAAAGCCCCCTGTAGTCCCCCCCCCAAGAGGGACGCCATGCGGGATATATGGGATGATAATTGATTATACCTTATATATTCGTGTTATATGTTACACCCTACTTTTATTATTATATAGTGATGCAATGAAGAAATAAGCCGTCTTCGTTCTCCTCCCCTTTGGGGAGGCCGGGAGGGGCTACCCCTCATACATCCTGTCGATCTCCGCCTTGTAGTTCTCGTTGAGCACGCGGCGTTTGATTTTCAGCGTGTTGGTCAGCTCGCCTCGCTCCATGCTGAAGTGATGCGGCAGGAGCGTGAAGCGCTTGATCTGCTCATAGTGGGCCAGCTGCTGCTGGAGAGTGTCGATGCGCTCCATCATCATCTTATATATACGCTCGTTGGCGCAGAGGTCCTCACGGCTGCTGAAGGCGATGGAGTGTTCGCGTGCGTACTCCTCCAGAAGGCGGTATTCGGGGATGATGAGCGCAGAGACAAAGTTGCGCTGGTCGGCGATGATGGCAATCTGGTCGATATATTTGTCGACGAGCAGCTTCGACTCAATCATCTGCGGGGCGATATACTTGCCGTTGGACGTCTTGAAGAGGTCCTTGATGCGGTCGGTCAGATATAGTTCGCCGTCCTTCATATAGCCGGCGTCACCCGTGCGGAAATAGCCGTCCTCGGTGAACGAGGCCTTCGTGATGTCCTCGCGGTTGTAGTATCCTCGCGTGATGGTCGGGCCCTTGAGCAGCACCTCGCCCTCATCGCTGATGCGCACGCTGATGCTGTCGATGGGATAGCCCACGGAACCGAGCGTATATGGTTTGCCGAGATGGTTGCAGCTCACCGTGGCGAGACTCTCCGTCAGTCCGTAGCCGGCCAGCATGTTGAGACCGATGCTGTGGACAAACTCCTCCACGTGGGACGATATGGCCGCTCCGGCGGTGGGGAATATGTTCGGATTGGTCAGTCCCAACTCCTTGCGGACGAGACTGAAAATCGTGTTGTTGATCATCTCATATTCCAGATGGAGGGCCAGCGGCGGGCGACGGCCGCGGCTGATATATTCTATGTTGTGACGCCGGCCGACGGCCAGGGCGTTGCGGAATATCTTGCGCTTCATGCTTCCGGAGGATTCGATCTTTTCCATCACACCGTTGTAGACCTTCTCCCAGAACCGCGGCACGGCCGACATGCTCGTCGGATGGGTCTCGCGCATGGACTTCTGGACTTCCTGCGGATAAGTGTTGACAATCAGCGTGGCGCCTTCGGTGAGGGCGAGCAGCGTCCATCCTTTCTCGAATATGTGGGCGAAGGGCAGGAAGTTGAGCACACGGTCGCGCTCTGTCAGCGGAACGCAACGGCCGTTGGCTTCAAGGGCGGCGATATATTGGCCGTGGCTGAGCATGACGCCCTTGCTGTCGCCGGTGGTTCCGCTCGTATATAATATGTTGGCGAGGTCCTCATTGTTGGCTTCCCCGTAGAGAGTCTCCACCTCCGACTGTCTCGGCAGACCTTCACCCAGCTTGAGGAAGTCGTCGAAATAGAGCGCGTGAGGATCGTGGTTGCTGATGCGTACGGAACGGTCGAAGATGATGATGCGCTCCAGCGTGGGGCAGAGGGCGCAGACGCGGTGGGCCTTGTCATACTGCTCCTGCTCTCCGACGAAGAGGAAGCGCACCTGCGCGTCGTTGATCATAAACTGTATCTGCTGTTCGCTGCTGGTGGCGTAGAACGGTATCGTCACCGCGCGGACGCCCCATGCGCCGAAATCCGAGAAGAGATACTGGACGCAGTTCTGCGCGAACACGCCCACGTTCTCCTGTGGCCGTACGCCGAGGTTGAGCAGCGCGTTCGACACGACCTTGACCGTTCGGGAGAGGCTGTTCCACGAATACGATTTCCACTCTGAACCGCCGAAGTCCTTATATATCATGACTTCGCGGTCGCCGTACTTCCGGGCCTGTTCATGTATCAACACCGAGAGGTGGCTGACTGTCTGCATACTGATTGCTTGTTTTATAGTTTAATGCAAAGGTATTGCAAATATCGGAGACCGCAAAACAATTCCGGACAATTTTTTGAGCCGCGGGAGCTTCCGCCGGAGGAAATTCATTACCTTTGCAACCGGTCCGACACACTGCCGCATGACAGCGGCGGGCGGGCCGGACGAAACATCAATATCTTTACCCATGCGCCACAACAACCTTGAACGCGAGCTGTCGCTGATACTGCTCATGACCGAAAACCGGGGCTACACCGTCACGCAGCTGTGCGAACGGCTGGGCATATCGCGCCGCAGCCTCTACTATTACATAGACTTTCTCCGCGACTACGGCTTCACCGTAGAGAAACACGGGACGTGCTACAGTCTCGACAAAAGCTCGCCTTTCTTCCAGAAACTCTTCAAAAAGGTCCATTTCACCGAGGATGAGGCCATCACCATGCGCCGTCTTCTCGACCGCGTCGACGACAGTAGCCTGCACGTGCGCCACCTCAAGCGCAAGCTCGACGCGCTTTATGACCTGAAGATTCTCGACGGTGTGAACATGCGTGAGCAGGAGGCACAGAACGTGACGGCGCTCTATGAGGCCATCAAGATGCGCAAGGCTGTCATCCTGCGCGACTATTCCTCGCCCCACAGCGACACGGTGACCAGCCGCGTCGTCGAGCCGTTCATGTTTCTCGACGGCAACAACGAGATTCGCTGCTACGAGATACGCACGGGTCAGAACAAGACGTTCAAGATCTCGCGCATAGGCTCGGTCATGCCGCTGGCCGACGACTGGGAGCATGAGGACTGCCACCGGCGCGTCCACACCGACGTCTTCACCTTCAGCGGCGAGACGACCATGCCAGTGGAGCTGCGGTTGGGGCGACTGGCTTACAGTCTGCTGACGGAGGAATATCCCCAGACGGAGCCTTACATAACGCCCGAAGCCGACGGTCAGCACTGGCTCCTGCGCATAGAGGTGTGCAGCTATCTGGGCGTGGGGCGCTTTGTCCTCGGGCTGCTTGAGAACGTCGAGGTGCTGGGCAGCGAGGACTTCCGCAGCTATCTGAGGGAGAGGATTAGCAGGATGAGTGTTTGAGGCTCTGAACTTATTTTCAACGCCAAGGCGCAGAGGATTTTATATTGAGCACAAAGCTCAAGGCATATTTATATTAAACGCAAAGACCGCCAAGGCGCAGAGGATTTTATATTGAGCACAAAGCTGCAAGGCATATTTATATTAAACGCAAAGACCGCCAAGGCGCAGAGGATTTTATATT
>USFX01000151.1 GCA_900553965.1 uncultured Prevotella sp. | reverse complement strand
AATTGCCTACGGGAGTAATGTTGCAGACAAAATTCAGGAACTTACTATCCGTAGGCAATTCGTAATTCAATAATTCAACATCGGCGCAGCCGACAACTCATAATTCATAACTCGTAATTCATAATTTCTCAACTGTACATCTTCGCCTTCTGCTCCTTGATGGCCTCGTCGTAGATGTACTGGTCGTACTCTGTCAATTTGTCAATCGTACCGTTCGGTGTCAGTTCGATGATGCGGTCGGCCACGGTCTGGATGAACTCGTGGTCGTGGCTTGCGAAGAGGATGTTGCCCTTGAAACCGACCAGATTGTTGTTGAACGCCTGAATGCTTTCGAGGTCGAGGTGGTTGGTCGGAGTGTCAAGGATGAGACAGTTGGCGTTCTTCATCTGCATTCGCGCAATCATACAGCGCATCTTCTCTCCTCCGCTCAGCACGTTCACCTTCTTCTGCACGTCCTCATCCTTGAAGAGCATGCGTCCGAGGAAACTCTTCATCTGAACCTCGTTGCCCTTGCCGAACTGGCTCAGCCAGTCGACTAGATTCAGGTCGCTGTTGAAGAACTCCGTGTTGTCTAGTGGCAGATAGGCCGTCGTTATCGTCACGCCCCACTTATATTCGCCGGCGTCAGCCTTGCGGTTGCCGTTGATGATTTCAAAGAGAGCCGTCATTGCCTTGGGATTGTGGCTCAGGAAGACCGTCTTCTGACCCTTCTCGATGGTGAAGTTGACATGGTCGAAGAGCACGGTGCCGTCAGCGTCAACAGCCTTCAAGTCCTCCACTTCGAGAATCTGCGTTCCCGGTTCGCGCTCCATCTGGAAGATGATTCCCGGATATTTGCGTGATGACGGGCGTATTTCCTCAACGTTCAGCTTCTCCAGCATCTTCTTGCGGCTCGTCGTCTGCTTGCTCTTGGCCACGTTGGCAGAGAAGCGGCGGATGAACTCCTCCAGCTCCTTGCGTTTCTCCTCGGCGCGCTGGCGCTGGTTCTGGGCCTGACGCAGGGCGAGCTGCGAACTCTCATACCAGAAAGAGTAGTTTCCTGAGAAAACTGTCACCTTGCCGAAGTCGATGTCGACCGTCTGCGTGCTCACGGCGTCGAGGAAGTGGCGGTCGTGGCTCACGACGAGCACCGTCTGCTCCAAATTGCTCAGATATTCCTCCAGCCACATCACCGTGTCGAGGTCCAAGTCGTTGGTCGGCTCGTCGAGCAACAGGTTGTCCGGGTGGCCGAAGAGAGCCTTGGCCAGCATGACGCGCACCTTTTCGTTGTTCGACAGCTCGCTCATCATCTTGTCGTGGCGGTCGTCTTTGATGCCGAGGTTTGTCAGCATCTGGTCGGCGTCGCTCTCGGCGTTCCATCCGTCCATCTGTGCGAACTTGTCCTCAAGCTCGGCCACACGTATGCCGTCCTCCTCGTTGAAGTCGGCCTTCATGTAGAGCGCCTCACGCTCCTTCATGTTCTGCCACAGCGGCTGATGTCCCATGAGCACGGTGTCGCGCACGCTATATTCGTCATATTTGAAGTGGTCCTGCTCCAAAACCGAAAGGCGCTCGCCCGGGCCGAGTTCCACAGAACCCTTGTTGGGCTCCAGCTCGCCGCTGATGGCGCGGAGCAACGTGGACTTTCCGGCACCGTTTGCACCGATGACTCCATAGATATTACCGCTCGTAAATTTCAGGTTCACGTCCTTGTAGAGGACTTTCTTTCCGAACTGGATAGCAAGATTCGTTACTGTTATCATCCCTTATATACCTTATATAATATTAAATTGCGGCTGCAAAGTTACTTAAAATCATTTGAATAAACGAAAAAAAAGCCTATAAAGCTGATTTGTTGGTGTTCGGCTCATTTGACATTTAGGGACATTTGCTGTTGTTACTTGGGCCAAGTAACAGTGTTACGCGGCCCGCGTCACAACGTTACATGGGCAGTGTAACAGATTCAAACCCTCACGTGCCGGAACATCTGTTGACGGTGCAAAGATAGTCAGAGAAGCTGACTGTGGGCATACGATAAGTGCGGTTGGTTTTGTCCATATTTCGGGAGATGCTGACACGTACGTCCGGAACGGGACGGATGGAGGCAGATAGCGGTTCCGTCCTGTCTTAACATCTAAAAAAACGGCGGCGTTATCTAACAATAAAGGTTAAATATTATGCTTTGAGGTCTTTTTTCTTGTCATTCTTTTGCGGCATCACTGCTTTTCGAGTACATTTGCGCAGTGAATTTAAAAAATTAAATTGCCCGACTAAAACATTAGATAAGCATGAGACGCAACGGAAAAGAATGGACACTCACCCGTGCAGAGATGGAGATAATGAACATTCTCTGGGACAACGGAAGTGCGATGAGCACCCACAACATTATTGATAAATATCCCACGCCGAAGCCGGCCTATTCGACGATAGCCACATTTCTGCGCATACTGACCTGCAAGGGCTTCATCGACCACCGTAAGGCGGAGCAGGGCAACAACACCTTCCTGTTCTTTCCCCTCATCACACGGCAGAAGTACACGTCGCAGTTTATGAAGGAAGTGAAGTCGACAATGTTCGGCAACTCCATGAAAGCCATGTTCAGCTTCTTTGCCAGAGAGGAGGATATTTCCGATGAAGATCTGGAGGAGATTATCAATATGATAAGGAAACCGGCCACCTCCGATGCCACCGAATATTAAACGCAAAGACGCAAAGATTTTTGGAACACAGAGGCACGGAGACACAGAGGTTTTTAGCCATCCTTTATGCCGCTATTGTCTTTTACTCCTCTAACTCCTCTAACTTCTTTAACTCCTTTAAATTATAAAATAACTACTAACAAAAATGATTTTCATATTCAAATCCGCCATAACCCTGGCACTGCTTTACGTCTGCTTCTTCGCTTTCCTGAGCAAAGAGACGCTCCATCGCTTCAACCGCGTCATGCTCGTCGGCATAATGGTGGCGTCGCTTGTTGTGCCGTTGATTCATCTTACCACCGCCGAACCTACCGTCATCAATGAGCGGCTGTGGGAGATGGAGATGGATTTCCAGCCCGTCGCATCCCCTGAAAGTCCGGAAGTGCAGCGCGAAATACCGTTCGGCTGGACCGACTGCGTCATCATCGGATATATTGCCGGAGTCGTTGTGATGTGTGTCAGGTTCGTTATCGGCCTTGTCGCTGTGGGGCGTCTTCTTTGCGGCGGTCTGCGTCACACGGACAATTGCGGCAACACCGTAGTTCTGTCTCCCGGCAATATGGCGCCGTTCAGCGTGATGAAGTTTATCGTAATGTCGGTCGATGACTACGAGACCAACCGCGACTATATTCTCACCCACGAGCAGGAGCACATCCGTCTCGGCCACACCTTCGACCTGATGCTTCTTGAGGTGATGAAGATCGTGCAGTGGTTCAACCCCTTCATTTGGTTTCTCGGCCGCGACCTGAAGGCCGTGCATGAGTTTGAAGCCGACCGCGCCGTAATCGACCGGGGCATCGATGCAAAAGAATATCAGAGATTGCTCGTGAGAAAGGCTGTGGGCATACGTCTGCATCCGCTCACCAACAGTCTCAACCATAATTCACTAAAACGTAGATTTATAATGATGTATCACAAGGAGTCAAGCCGGTGGATGATGCTCAAGGGACTGTGTGCCATACCTGTGGCCGCAATCACCGTGGCCGCTTTTGCCCGCCCGCAGGCCATCGAGAAGATTCAAACCGCCATCACCGCGTCCGAAGCCAAGGTGGCGAAGTCAGTAACCCGAGTTGTGGAGCAGATACCGCTCCTGCCGAAGAGCTCAGTGGCGGCGGCCGAACCGCGAATTGATGCCGTGACGGCGGAAGAGACGGCATCCGAAATTCTAGCCCCTTCCGACGAGGCGTTGAACAGCGAACCTGCCGCCACAGACGCTGCCGTGCTCCCGGAGCAGGAGACAGCCGCCGACCTCAGGCAGTTGTCGCAGCAGGATGACGAGGCGCCCACATACAGCAATCTGCCTGTTTATGCCGGTGAGCGCAAACGCTTCGGCGGTCTGGCGGTAAAGCGTAACGCGGAGAACACGCTCGTCATGCTGGCTGCCACATGCAAAAAGGACAGGGAATGGTTTAAGATTGGCGGCAGTGAGAACCAGACTTTCATAGAAGACGTGGAGACGGGCGACCACTACAAGGTGCGCCGTGTCATGGACAACGCAGTGGCTTTCGGCGGAAAAGGCTTTTATGTCAGCGGCATGAAAGGCAAGACATGGACTGTGACGCTTGAGTTTCCGCCCCTGCCTGACAACGTAAGGTATATCCGTTTCTGGCATCTGGCAAGTTGGATCAACACAAATAACCACAATATAAAACTCAAAGACATCGAGGAGCAATGAACAGAACCACCATCTTTTTGCTTGGCTGCCTAATAATGGCGTCATGCACCGTAAACCGTTACTATATTGTCGGCGACGGCAACAATACGGAGGACATCACGAGACTTGTGTCCGGAACGAAGAAGAACGCCGGCGCAAAGGCCACGAAGTCAACCGCGCGAATCAGCTATGACGAATCGCTGCCGGATGTCCCACGTCCGTCGCTAATCAGCAAGTCGCCAGTGTACAATCCGCAGGACAAGCACACGTTCCCCGTATATGGCAACGAGACGGCCGTGATTCCGCCCAAGAACACCACTCCGGAAAAGACCGTGGCCATCTGGTGTACTAAGGAATGTACCGTTGTGGCCGGTCTGTCCCAGCTGCAGTGGGACCTGCATTACTTTCAGCAGTCGTCAACGAGCTATATTCAGGATTGCCGCACAGGCAAGAAGTATTATATCACGGGTTCATACGACGGCTGTCCTGTTGACACGAGCTACAACATAAAAGGTGTCTCGGGCGAATGGATAAGCCAATTCAGCGTCTATCCGCCCCTGCCCAAAGAGTGCACCGAGATAAACATCATCGATGGCAATATCACTGACAATGTGCTCAACGGCCTGGGGTGGGGCGGTGGCATTCATCTGCGCAACATGCCCGTGTCGGTGCTTCAGGCCAACCAGGCCGTCTACAAATTTCACAAGACTCGGATAATAGAGTGACCGTATGGTTTTTCCCCGTTTGCAATTTGAAACGGGGAAAAACTTTTCTCTGACACATATTTATATAAGTAAGTATTCATTATTACAATAAGTTTGTTTGAACACGGAGACACGGAGACACAGAGGACAATATTACTCTGCGTCTCCGTGTTCAAAGTATAAACTAATTGTTACAACATACTTATGATTTCATTGGTGTCCGGTATATTTGTTGCCATTCTTCTAAAATAAACTAAAAACTTTATAGCGGCGTTGCGGTTAAGTCATGAAATCTCCGTATCTTTGCAAGGATACTTATTTGAAAAAGAAGCCGATGGAGATAACAGACAACGTGATAATATCCCATTCGTTCGAAGGATTGGGCGAAGAGGTTCGTGCCGACTATCTGGCGCATGCTTTCTGTACGGGCGGTTCGTGCCGCTTCCTGTTCAACGGTCAGGAGTTCGGGATGTGCAGCGGCGACTTGATGATTGTGCGTAAGGCAAGGCTGTTGGACCGCATCGAGCCGTCGGACGATTTTGAAGTGACGGTGATATATGTCACTCCCGGCTTCATTGAGCTCAGCACGCCGCAGAGCAACTACGGCATGAAGGGTCAGCTCGCCCTGTTTCTCAATCCCGTGATGCACCTTACGCTGGAGCAGCAGGAGGCCTGTCGTCATGACTTTCAGATGGTGGAGCGCCGGCTTCGCGCCACGGATCACCATTTCTACCGCGATACGCTCATAGCCGCAATCCAGATGCTCATCATTGATTTCTTCGACTTTCACTCCCATCTTTACGGAACGGCTGATGTCTCGACGCAAAACGCCTCCATCATGAACCGTTTCCTCACCATGCTCGAAAACGGTGAATACCGCAAGAACCGTGAGGTGGCTTATTATGCCGACTGCCTCTGCGTGACGCCAAAATATCTTTCCGAGGTGTCAAAGAAAGTCAGCGGCTATTCGGCCAACTACTGGATAAACCGCTACACCTCCCTTGACATTGCCCGCCTTTTGCGGGACAAGTCGCTCACCTTCGTCCGCATCTCCGACATGTTCGGCTTCTCGTCGCCCGCCTATTTCAGCCGCTACGTGCAGCGGAATCTGGGCATGAACCCGACGGAATACAGGGAGTGAGCGCAGAGGGGCTGCGGAATCTGACTGATTCAATATATCGGTTTCACGACCTCCACCCTCATTCCAAGTGCGTTGATGATGCGATAGAACGCACCGACGCTTGGAATGATAGCTCCATTCTCAACCTTTGAGATATATGATTTGGTGGAGTTGATTCGTCTTGCCAGCTCTGATTGGGTCACTTTTGCCTATTTGCGTGCATCAAGCAGTATCTGACCGGAATAGAAAGAAAGAGCGTCCTCTTCAGCCTTGATACGCTCCGGAGTTCCCTCCTTGCCAAATTTTTGGTCAAGGACGATGTCGTAGTCAGTGATTTGATGATTGTTTGTCTGCATAATATGCTTCTTTTATTTTCAACGCTTTTATAACAAATCAGGCCGCTTTTTGATATGCGGCTTCTTAAAATATTTACGACCTAAATTGTCAATGTTGTCAGGCAATTCATATAATTTATTGTCATCGGTTCGAAGTAACCGACCGGCGATATCAATAGTTATTATTGTATCTTTATAATAAAAGGATAGTCCTTGCTCGAACAATGGTGTCGCAATGATGAAAAACCAACACTTCTTATCACCATCATTAATTATATTCGCTATTTCTTTTATTGTATCATGATTCGTAATAACCATTCTGCTGCCTCTTTTATAGTAGTTGATGTAGACAACAGAGTCGACAGAATCAATATCTGGTAT
>USFX01000150.1 GCA_900553965.1 uncultured Prevotella sp. | reverse complement strand
CTGCCATTGCTTGACGAACGCGTTGGTCCAGCGCACCCAGTCGCCGGCCGGTTCGTTGCCCGCGGCCAGCATGCAGAACGACGGATGATTGCCGTACTGACGCACCATGCGCTGCGTCTCCTCCATCAGATAGCGGTCGATGGACATCCCGCGCGACAGTCTCACGCCGTGGTTGGGCCACGACGGACCTTCCGGCTGAAGATAGAAACCGACCTTGTCGGCAGCCGAGAAGGCCGCTTCGGGCGGACAATAGGAGTGGAAACGCATCATGTTCAGCCCGTACTCCTTGCATTTGCGGAATATCTTCAGCCATGACTCCTCGTCCGTGGGCGGGTAGCCGGTCAGCGGGAAACAGCAGTTGCCCACCGTTCCGCGCATCCATATCTGCCGGCCGTTCATGTAGAACTGTCTGCCGCGTATGCTTATCTCGCGCATGCCGAATGTCGACGTGACCGTGTCACGGTCAGCCACGGCCTGCAGTGTGTAGAGATTGGGGTTGAACTCGTCCCAGAGACGGACGTCGTCGCCAATCGGTATCGTCACCTCGACCGTGTCTCCGGCCAGCTTCTCCCGCTTCACGCGGCGGCCGTCGATGAGAAAGTCCACCGGCGCGAGCTTGCCTTTGCCAGTCATTGTCAGCCGGACGCGGATGCTTTTGGCGTGGATGTCGGGGAAGACCTGAACGTTGTCTATGTGCCGCATGGGGCGCGACGTCAGCCGCATGTCGCCCGCAATGCCATTCCAGCAGCCCTGCGTCTGATCGGTGACGCTATGGGAATCCTGTCCGACGCAGACATTCTCGATGCCGTTGTATATGCGGATGGCAATCTCGTTGTCGCCGCCGAACCTCACGAACGGTGTGATGTCGAACTCGTGGGGTACGCTCAGCGACGAGTCGCGGCCGGCCGGATTGCCGTTAACGAAGATGTCGGTCTCGATGTGCGGGCGCTCCAGATGGAGGATGACGCTGCGGCCGCACCAACTGCGGGGAACCGTGACCGTGCGGCGGTACCACGCCGTGCCGACATAATGCTTCGCGGGAGTGAGGAAAAACGGAAATTTCATCTGACCCTCGACGCGATATTTCTCCATCGCAGGGTTGAAGTAGTAGGACGAGTCATACAGACTGCCCACCCATCGGGTGCGTACCGACACGTCGTCACCCTTGCCGTTGGTCAGCATCGAACCGGGCAGCGTGATCTTCTCACGATAGTCGGGCATCGTGCCCGTAGCGAAATCCCACTCTCCCGAAAGACCGATGGTCTGACCGTGAGAGGTCAGACCAAAGGCCATAAGTGTCAATCCCAAAAACAGGTTCTTCATCTTTACCATACGTCTTCTACCTTTATGTTGTTCACTTCTTCACCCACGGCATTCACCTTGGCCTCCCGCGGGAAATAGACCGGCATGTCTTTCTGCAGTGGCAGGATGCGCAGTTCAATCTTCCGGCAATCCTTCGGCAACCGCCACAGACCGTACTGGAACGGCCGTCCGTTGTAGAAGTTGTCGCCCACGAGCCGTCCGTCGGCATAGAGGCGGGCCACGTCACCGCGATAGTCGATGGTGAGCATGCGGCCCTCGCGCTCCGCCGGCACGTCTATCGAGTAGACAGCCGCGTCGCGGAAGTCCTCGTCCACAGGTTCTTCGGCCACCTTCTGCACGCCGATGGTTATCCGGCGGGCCGGACCGGCCTCCTTCACCTTATTATATATGACCGTCTGCGGCTGCGTCACGGCCTCCTCCTTGTCGAGGAACAGGCGGCCGGCGGTCTCCGAATCGAGCAGATAGATATTGCCGTAGACAGGCTTCCCGAGACCGCGCGCCTTGACATTCTTCAGCACTTTCTTGCCGACGCATATCTCCGTGGGTACGCCCGGAATCTGCTCCATGTATATCTTGCCGTCGCGACGGGCCACAAGCTGGGCCGTCGCGTAGCGTATGCCGTCGATGTTGACGGGGAAGATGCTGGCCGTGCCGGCCGGAATGGTCATCGGGCGCTGCGGAAACTTGACGCCGCAGACGTCAAACCGGACGCCGCGCTTGGCCGAGAGTTGCTGCAGACGCTCGTAGTTGTTGACGAAGACGAAACCGCTGTCGCCCAGCGAACGGTAGGCCCAGCGCAGCTGCGTGTCGTCGCCCTTCTTGATGTCCTGCGGCGACGGGAAGGTGGCGTCCATCGGAGCCAGCGTCTCGGCGTAGTCGTGCATGAAGAGATGGAGCTTGCGCAGCGTGAAATAGTGCGGGTAGCGCTGTCCGAACTCACCCAACGGAGCCTGAAAATCATACGTCTTCACGGGCAGGTCGTTGTGGTTGGTGCCCGGCGTGCGCTGGTTCTCGTTGAGATAGCCGATGCCGTCGGGGTTGGTCCCACCGTGATACATATAGTATCCCAACAGGTTGCTGCCGCTGCCGAGCTTCACCACGGCCAGCGAATAAGCGTCCTCGGGATAGATGTACGGCCGGCGGTGGTATGACGTCATCATGCCGCCACCCAGTTCGCAGGTGAAATAAGGATACTGCTCGTCGCCCTTGGTCAGCCTCTCCTTCTGCTCGCCGAGCTGTTCGGTGGCGATGGCCGTCGAACTGCGGAACGCTTTGAAGTTGAACGCCTTGTAGTAGTTGCCGGCCGTCTCCTTCGTGGAGCGGTCCCAGAAGCCGTCGGCATAGTCGCCGTAGAGCGGCAGCATCTCGCCGAACGGCACGGGGCGGTTGAGCTCCGGCCATCCCGTGCGGGTGTAGAATGGCAGGTCGTAACCGATGCCGAGAGCCAGCTTCTTCAGCGCCATGAGGTAGTTGCCGTTGCGTTGCTCGTTGTCAAACTGGACGGCAATTACCGGACCGCCCTCCTTCCACTGCATGCCCTGTATCTGAGCGAATATCTGCCGATAGAGCTTGGCCGTCAGGTCCATGAACGTGGCGTTGGTGTCGCGCGTCCGGCAGCCTTTCTCAAACACCCAGTCGGGTATGCCGCCGCAGCGCGCCTCACCGTGACAGAACGGTCCGATGCGCAGCACGACGGGCATATTTTCCTTCCGGCATATCTCAAGGAAGTGGCGCAGGTCGCGCTGGCCGCTCCAGTCGAAGATGCCTTCGCGTTCCTCGACATGATTCCAGAAGACATAGTTGGCGATGATCGTCACGCCGCCGTCCTTCATCTTCTTCACTTCCGTCTCCCACTCGTCGGCCGGAATACGCGAATAGTGCATCTCGCCCATCACCGGCACCACCCTGCGGCCGTCAATCATCAGGCTGCGCGAGTCCCAGCTGACCTCCGGGACGTTCATTTTTGCCTGAGCTTCCACTCCTGCGGCCTTCGACTTCACGCCGGAAGTCTGAGTCTTGGCGTCCGTAGCCCCGACTGTACATAGCATTGCCGTACAGGCAAGCGTCATCAATCTCGTAAGTTTCATCATATTTTCTTTTAAGTAGTAATAACAAATACCCACCCCTACTACCCACCCCAACCCTCCCAAAGGGAGGGAGCCTGATATGTCTTTGAGGCGGAGCCTATCGTATGCAAGGATAGTGCCAACGAGCGCAATGTGAACTTGTTCACAGATTGCCGAGTGCAGCCTATCGTATGCAAAGATAAATATTAAAATTACACTACGGGATAGATTATCTGACTAATATGATGGATTATCTTATTATATGCCGCATGCTCTTCCATGGGCAGGGACAAAGTCTTGTCTTTGTCCGCAAGCAAAAAAGGTTGATATTTTAAGTTTTGGAAGTTTAGAAATAATGTACACCCTGAAAGATAGGATGTTCAAAATCGAATTAAAAATGCGCCGATTACGGGTGCGAGGGTTTTGTAGAACCGTATAATTTATCCGACATGTAGGGACATCGCTTTGCGATGTTGATTGAATATCAACTGATTACGTCAACGTGCCAAAGGCACGTCCCTACAAATTCATGATTTTGCAACACCCGCATGCCATTATACAATTATCTGTCCTGTCCGTAATTAAAATTCCGAATTTAAGCCCCACGAGAGTCGCCACTTTCTGAAAAAAGACGGCGGCGGCTCTGAATTTCGCAAGCATGAGCGTATCAAAATTCAGGGGTTTTCAGGGGCGAAAATACGCGTTTTTCATAACATGCTCATTCATAGCCAATTATGAACAACGGCGGTTCCGCGGTTTTCCGGCGGCGGGGAAATTGGCTTGCCGTAAGGGCCTTACGGGGTTGCAGCGGGGCCCCCGCGGCATTGCAACAAGGGCCCCGTTGCTGTGCGAAAGCGGCCCCGTCGCAACCTCGGGAGGCCCTTACGGCAGAACAAATAAGCTGATTTCGACCGGGAAAGGCGGTTTTTCGGCGTCATGAAATTGCACAGATTAAGAATTAACGGGATAACCAATTGAATGACAACCGGTTGCGTTTGCACGCGCAAAACTCGCGAATTTGCGGGCGACGATGAAATATTTTTCGCAGAGGCCATTCCTGATGCCGTTTCAAGGGTGTTTTTAACGGTTTTTGTCAATCGGTTTCTGAATAGTGAGTTGCCCTTTCATGGGTGGTTTTTGTTTTTTATCAATCGGTTTCCGAATAGCAGACAGTTTTTTACGCGCAGGAAGTCAGGATTGTCGGAGTTTTTGCGTAACTTTGCCATGTTCACTAAAACAATTAACCGATTATGGAGAAATATATCGCAGACGGACACCGCTACGACAACGGCATGAAATATAGGAGATGCGGGCGCAGCGGGGTGCTGCTGCCCGAGGTGAGCCTCGGCTTCTGGCACAACTTCGGCGGCGTGGACGACTACGGGCGCAGCCGCGAGATAACGCGCTATGCCTTCGACCACGGCATCACCCACTTTGACCTGGCCAACAACTACGGCCCGCCCTACGGCAGTGCCGAGGAAACGATGGGCCGCCTGATGGACGACGACTTCCGGCCCTACCGCGACGAGCTGTTCATCAGTACGAAAGCAGGATATGACATGTGGGATGGGCCTTACGGCAACTGGGGCTCGCGGAAATATCTCATGGCGAGCCTCGACCAGAGTCCGCGCCGGATGCACCTCGACTATGTCGACCTCTTCTACAGCCACCGCTACGACCCGGAGACGCCGCTCGAAGAGACGCTTCAGGCGCTGGTCGACGTCGTGCGCGCCGGCAAGGCTCTGTATGTCGGCATATCGCGGTGGCCGCTCGCAGCACTGCAGACGGCAATCAGCTATCTGCGCGAGCGCGACGTGCCGCTGCTGATATATCAGGGACGCATCAACATGATCGACCGCGCACCCATCGAGGAGGGCATCACCGATCTGTGTGAGCGTGAGGGTGTCGGCTTCATCTCGTTCTCGCCGTTGGCTCAGGGACTGCTGACGGACCGCTATCTCAACGGCGTCCCGGAGGACAGCCGCATGTCACGCGGCAAGTTCCTCAAACAGGATGTCCTCACACCCGAACTGCTCGCCCGTCTGCGCGAACTCAATGCCGAGGCGCAGCAGCAGGGGAAGACGCTGGCCGAAAGGGCGCTGTCGTGGGTGCTCGAACAGAAGGCCGTCACCTCGGTGCTGGTCGGAGCGAGCAGCACGGCACAGCTGGAGAGGAATTTGAAGTGCGTGAGATAAGTAAGAGGTCAGAGTGATGAATGAAGAGGTATGATTACTCTTTAGTCAAATCAAAGGACCAAGCTAAGAGAACAGAATTAGGACAAGTAGGGTTTAATACCTTATAAGTAAGTATTCATTATTACTTTATAATAAGTTTTTTGAACACAGAGACACGGAGACACAGAGGACAACATAACTCTGTGTCTCCGTGTCTCTGTATTCAAAATATAAACTAATTGTTGCAACATACTTAATATCTCTAAACGCAGAAAAACGATTTATAAAAACAGATACACAGAGATACAGAGGTATATTATCCTCTATGTCTCCGTGTATCTGTTTTTAAGTAGAAAACAATTGTTGTATTTTACTTATGCTTTATTATATTGCGGAAAAACCTGATTGACCAGTCTCCGGCACAAAACTCATAACTAAAGAGTAATCATACCTCTTCACTCATCACTCTTCACTCTGACCTATTAATATACCTTTCCACCTCCTCTGCCGCCTTGCGGCCTCCGGCCATGGCACGGACGACGAGCGAGGCACCCGTGGCGACGTCGCCGGCGGTGAAGACATTGGGGGCGAACTGCGGCAGCTGGGGTTTGAGGAAGCCCATGGCGAGCAGGACGAGCTCACACTTGATGACTTCGGGCTTGCCCACAGGCTCCATGATGGGGCGTCCGCCGTCGGGATTGGGTTTCCACGCAATCTCCTGAACGCGCACACCGGTGAGACGGCCGTCCTTGCCGAGGAATTCGAGCGTATTGATGTTCCAGCGGCGGGTGCAGCCTTCCTCGTGGCTTGACGTCGTCTTGAACGTGCGGGGGAAGTTCGGCCACGGATTGTTCGGGTCGTCCGGTCCGACGGGCGGCTTCGGCATGATTTCGATCTGCGTCACGCTGCGGCAACCCTGACGGTGGGCCGTGCCGATGCAGTCGCTACCGGTGTCGCCGCCGCCGATGACGAGAACATCCTTGCCACGGGCGTTGACCAGTTCGTCCTTCTTGAACTCCGCGCCGGCGAGGATGCGGTTCTGCTGAGCGAGCATGTCCAGAGCGAGATGGACGCCACGGAGCTCACGTCCGGGAACGTTCAGGTCGCGTGCCGTCGGCGTGCCCGTCGCCACGACGTAGGCATCATAGCCTTCGGGCAGCGCGGCGAGGTCGACCTCCTGACCGTAGCGGAACTCAATGCCCTCCTGCTCCAGCAGCCTGAGACGGCGGTCGATGATGGCCTTGTTGAGCTTGAAGTTAGGAATACCGTAGCGGAGCAGTCCGCCAGCATTCTCGTTGCGCTCGAACACCGTCACGCTGTAGCCACGGCGGTTCAG
>USFX01000149.1 GCA_900553965.1 uncultured Prevotella sp. | reverse complement strand
CCGGCGTCGTCGTTTCGCCCGACGGCCTTGTCTTCACCAACCACCACTGCGGCTTCGAGGCCATCCGCAGCCACTCCACCGTCGAGCACGACTACATGCTCAACGGCTTCTACGCCAAATCCTTTGAGGAGGAACTTCCCAACAAGGACATGTTCGTCAGCTTCATGGTGGAGCAGGCCGACGTCACCGGCAAGCTCGACAGCCTCGGCATCAACCGCCTGAAACCGTCCGAGCAGGAGGTTTTCCTCGACTCTATTGAGAACGCATGGTCAAAGGCCGTGCGTGCCGCAGACTCCACGCTGCGCCTTGAGGTGAAGCCCTACTATGAGGGAAACAAGTATTACGCCACCACCTACCGCGACTTCCGCGACCTTCGCCTCGTCTTCACCATCCCTAAGTCGATGGGTAAGTACGGCGGTGAGACCGACAACTGGATGTGGCCGCGCCAGACCTGCGACTTCTCCGTGTTCCGCATCTACGCCGATCCCGAGACCAACGGACCGGCCGAATACAACGAGAAGAACGTGCCCTATCATCCCGCTTCGTGGGCTCCCGTGTCACTGGAGGGCTATCGCGACAGCTCCTTCTCCATGACGATAGGCTATCCCGGAAGCACAAACCGCTATCTCTCGTCCTACGGCATACGCTCACGCCGTGACGCTATCAACGAGCCGAGGGCTCAGGTGCGCGGTGTGAAGCAGGAGATCATGGCCAAGCACATGCGCGCCGACGAGGCCGTGCGTATCAAATATGACTCAAAATACGCCACAAGTTCCAACTACTGGAAGAACTCCATCGGCATGAACAAGTGCATCGACAGCATCAAGCTCATCCGGCAGAAGGCTGATTTCGAGAAGAAGATACGCCACTATCAGGATTCCACGGGCTATCTGAAGGGCCAGCTGGACTTCGACGTCCTGGGCCGGCTCTACGACAAGCGCATGGATGCGCGCCGCGCCTACACTCTCTTCACCGAGACGTTCTTCGGGACCAACGAGCTGGCCACACGCGCCATCCGCGTCCACAACGGCATGAAGGTCAACGGACCGGAGAACAAGAAGAGCAAGCAGTATGCGCTCTTCGAGGACAACAGCGACAAGTGGGACGAGGCAACGGACAAGGAGGTCTATGCCGCGCTGCTGAAGAACTACCGCGAGCAGGTCGACGCGAAGTATCTGCCGGAGTTCTACAAGACCATCGACAGCCGTTTCGGCGGCGACTACGCCAGATATGTCGACTACGTATGGGCTGAGTCAGACCTGATGAAGAGCGGAAAGAAGCTCTACGTGAACAAGAAGTCGTTCATGAAGGACTGCGGCGTGAAGATGGGAATGGACATCACGGAGGTCATGGCCGACATCACACGCGCCATCACGGCCCCGATGGACTCCATCGACATGCAGGAACGCTGGCTCTGCGCGGCCAAGTTGCGCATGGAACAAGACATGCCTCACTACAGCGATGCCAACTTCACGATGCGTCTGAGCTACGGTCAGGTAGGCGGTTTCTTGCTCGGCGGAAAGCCCTCGGGCTACTACACTGCTGCCCCAAGCATTGTTGAGAAGATGAAGAAGGGTGACCGCATGGCCGACTATTTCGCCGAACCCATCATGCACGAGCTCCTTTCAGCAAAGGATTTCACGCCCTACAGCGACAAGACGACGGGCGACATGCACCTCTGCTTCCTCACCAACAACGACATCACGGGCGGCAACAGCGGCTCGCCGATGTTCAACGGCAAGGGCCAGCTCATCGGTCTGGCCTTCGACGGCAACTGGGACAGCCTGTCGAGCGACCTGCTCTTTGACTCCCATCTGGCCCGCTGCATCGGCGTTGACATCCGTTATGTTCTCTTCATGATGGACCGTTGGGGCCACGCCGACCGTCTGCTGAAGGAGATTGACGCAAAATAAGACTGCCGGCATCAAGCCACTAAAGGCACTAAGGACTTAAATAAACGCGAGGAAACAAAGACGCAAAGCTTCACTGTGATAAGAAAAGTATCACAATTACGTATGCTTTGCGTCTTTGTTTCCTCGCGTTTATTTAAGTCCTTTGTGCCTTTAGCGGCTTGACCGATCACTTACATCCGAACCTTCGTATTGCGGTAAGCACCCCGACAGAGACTGTCATCCGGCTCTTCCAAATCACATCTCACATCACATTCTCCATGAGCGAGCGCAGTGCCGCGGCTCCCTGATGGTTGATGTCGGCGGCGGTGAGCTCGTCGAGATAACGCTGCGAGCGCACTGTGTCACCCAGTCCGCGGTAGCCAAGGGCCAGCATGTAGAGGCAGTGGATGCGGTTGCGGGCGTCGAGCGAGTCCTCCCAGATGAGCAGGTCGGGCAGCGAGACGGCGAAATAGTCCATCACCTGCGGCTCGAAGATATGGTTGCGGCCGTAGTTGACGAGGCGGTTGAAGCGGCCGTTGGCCTCGTCGCGGCGCCCGAGACGGATGAGGGCGAGGCCCTGATAGAATATCTTGTCGGGCTTGGCGTCGTTGTAGTACATCGCAGCGGCGGGCTCCTGCGGGCCTTCCGTGGCCAATGTCCACCAGCGACGGGCGGCCTCCTCGTCGCTCTGAGCGCTCGCAGCGCAGCCCAGCAGATAATGGAAGTCATTCTCCTGAGCGCCGTACAGCTTGCCCTCGCCGAGATGATGAGGATATTCGAGACACTCCATGAGCAGCTTTTCGGCGCGCGCGGCATTGCCGGCAATCAGCGCCTGTTTGGCCAGTTCCACGCGGCACGTCTGATATTGCGCCGAGACCTTGCCTTCGCCGCCCTCCCACGGATGAAAGACGTGGCCGTCAATCAGCGCCATCGCCTCCTCGTAGCGGCCCAGCTGGTTGAGCAGCGTGGCCTGTTCGAGCACGAGGTCGTCACGCTGAGCGACAATGGCGGCATGGTCTTCGAGCAGCGCGAGGCGCTCCGCGTGCGGCCTTTGCATGCGCCGGTAGAGCTGGTCGAGCTCCATGAGGATGCGCGCGTCGGCGGGGTTGAGACGGAAAGCGCGCTCCATGTAGTCCACGGCCGTCGCCTTGCGGTCGAGTTTGTTGAAGTAGGCCAGCGCCAGATTGCGCCATACGGTGGGGAACTGCGGGTCGAGTCCGGCCGCGCGCTCCCACGCCTTGATGGCCACGTCATACTGCCGGCGGTCGTAGTAGAGACATCCGAGATAATAGTATGCGCGTGCGCCGAATGGATTTTCCTTTGTCGCAGCGGTCAGGGCGACCACGGCCTCGGGGCGGTTGGGGAAGCAATAGTCCGGCGAGGCGGCCTCAGCCTCAGCCCAGCGGCCCATATAATAATATGTCATGGGCGACACAGCACCTTCCTCTTCTGCCATCCGCCATATCGCACAGGCTTCCTCGCGACGTCCGGCAGCCATATAGTCGAGCGCAACCTCGTCGTAGTTGTGGGACGAGCGGCGGAGCATGGTGCGCATCGTGGCCAGCTCGGCGTCGTCGCCCGTGACCAGCCAGCGCTCGTAGCGGCAGACGTAGTTGAAGCGGTCGAACGCCAGGGACTCGTCGATGAAGCGCAGACGCTCCTCCACCGCACAGCCGGCAAGGCGCATGATGACCGCCCGCAGCGCACGGCCCTTATGATTATGCCAGTTGGCAATAAGGCAGCGGTCGGTCTCGTCCAGCGCATCGGCCAGCCGCCCCTGCGCCAGTGAGATCTGAGCGGCCTCGAAATAGCCCGCGTCGGCCCACGCCTTGTTCCACGTCGACTTCCAGAAACGCTCGTAAGCCTCGTCGAGCCGGCCCTGATACTTGAGCGCGAGACCGAGGTTGTATATCGGTTCGCCATCGTAGGGATTGGGATTGCGCTTGGTTATGACGGCCACGGCGCGGCGCAGATAGTCCTCAGCGATGTCGAAGCGGCCGCGGCGCAGATACCACAGTCCCATCGCGTTGCAGCAGCGGTAGTCATTGGGGTCGCGGCGCAGCGCCTCCTCATAATAATCCGTGGGACTGTATGTGGCGTGACGGTACTGCTCCAGATGCTGTCCGGTGAGATAGAGCTGCTCCGTGGTCTTCACGTCCTGCGGCTGCTGCGCAGCCTCGGCTGCGGGCGGAATGGGACGGATGTCGTCGGGCTCGGGAGACCATTTAAGTGAAGAACGAAGAGGGAAGAGTGAAGAAGTTGCTGCCGCCGTGGTATTAGATTCTTCCCTCTTCACTTTTCCCTCTTCACTGACCACAGCCTCGAGGTCGGCGAACCGTGCGCCGCCCGTGGCGACTGTCTCGTCGAAGATTGTTTCGGGCGAGAGGTCGAGGGTATTGTCATAATATATCTTTCCGTCGACGGTAGAACGCAGGACGATGCGGGTGTGCTTGTGCGAGGTGGCCATGAGGCGGATGCGCACGCTGTCGGCGGCGGCCGGTTCGACGTTGAGGATGTAGTCGCGCGAGGCCTGCTTGACCATACCCAGCTCGCGGTAGGGCATGAAATACTGCGTGAAGCGCTTCTCCTCGTATGGCATCAGCCACGTGAAGTCGGGCTGGTTCTCGGTATAGACGCCCGCCATCAGCTCTATGTAAGGGCCGTCGGCGTCGGTCAGATTGCGGTCCCAGGCGCGGCCGAAGTCGCCGTTGCCCCACGTCCACTGCTTCTTGCCGGGCGAGAGATGGCGCGAAGCCACGTGAAGCATGCCTGCGCGGGTGTCGTTCTCATAGCCGCCCTCGAAGTCGTAACGGGAGTTGACACCCATGTACGACGTCGGCACCTTGATGTTGCGGTAGTTGGAAATGTCGACACCGGCCGAATAGTCCATCTTATAGTATGTTCCCGTGGCGATGGGGAAGCTCGACACGGCACGCTTTCCGTGGTCGAACACGGCGTTGATGTCCGGCGGGAAGACGCTCTGATAGTCGTCGTTGACGGCCACGGCGGGGTTGGCCCACCACAGGAATGTCTGCGGCATGTCGGTGCGGTTGTACACTACGCCACGTATCTCAAGATAGGCGCAGCCCGGGCGCAGCGTAAATCCGGCCATGCCCTTCTGGTGCGTCATGCGCTCCATCTCGTTGACCCACACCGTCACGGAGCCGTCGGCATGCTCCTCAATCGACGAGTCGACGGGCAGATAGGTCGACGGACGGTGATGCTGCGGCCAGTTGAACTCGATTCCGCCGCTTATCCACGGTCCGGTCAGACCGACCAAGGCGGGCTTGATGACGTGGTTGTAGTAGACGAAGTGGCGCTGACGGATCTTGTCGTAGGCCATCTGCACGCGTCCGCCCAATTCGGGAAGAATCATCACCTTGATATATTCGTTCTCAATCCAGACGGCGTGATACTCCTCGTCGGTCTTCTCGTCGCTGATGCTTTCTATCACGGGATACGGATAGACCGCTCCGCTCGAGCCCTGATAGACTCTCTTTTCGAGAAATATAGGGTTCTTCTCAGGTTGTCCGATTCCGTATGTCGGGATGACAACCGTCTCTCTCCATGCTTTTACCATATTGTGAATGTTGAATGTTGAATTACGAATGTTGAGTTGTCGGCCTGCGGCCGATTATGAATTATTGAATTATGAATTGCGTGGCGCGGTATCGTCGCAGCGTGTTTCAGCTCCGCAGTCAGGGCTCACTCATCGGTTATACAATCCGAATGAGACCGCGTCATCAACCAATATGACTCATTTTACTCAGCAATATGAGTCATTTTACCGACCAATATGACTCATTTTACCCGGTAATATGACTCATTTTACTTTGTAATATAGCCTATATTGCGAAGTAATATAGCCTGTTTTACTTTTCACTCCAGCCGCTTTCCCTTTGTCTCGGGCAGCCGGCGGATGAAGAACAGCAGACCGGAGAAGCATATCACACTGTAGAGCCAGAACGTGCCGCTGCTGCCGAGCGAGGCGTTGAGCGACGGGAACGAGAACGTCAGCGTCGTGCAGCCCGTCCAAAGGGCAAACGTGCAGGTGGCCATAGCCACGCCGCGGACCCGCGTGGGGAATATCTCGGAGAGCAGCACCCACGTCACCGGCCCGAGCGACATGGCGTAACAGGCTATCGCCGCCACGACGAGCACGACCATGAAGAAGCCCGTCACGTGCAGATGGTAGCACGTTCCGAGAATCAGATAGACCACTCCGAGACCGCCGGCACCGAAGAGCATCAGCGAACGGCGGCCCCAACGGTCGACCGTATAGATGGCTACGACGGTGAAGACGACGTTGGCCACGCCCGTGATGACGATGTTGAAGAGCACGTCGCCCACACTGTAGCCGGCGGCGGAGAATATCTCCTGCGCATAGTTGAAGATGACGTTCGTGCCGCACCACTGCTGGAAGACGGCGATGAAGATGCCGAGCACGAGCACCGGAGCGTAGCGGCGGGAGAAGAGCGTGGCGAGTCCGCCGCTCTCACCGGCTTCGTCAGGCGTCGCCCCGCGCATGGCCTCGGCCTCGCTGCGGGCATATCCCGCGCCGCCGATGCGGGTCAGCGTGGCCAGTGCCCGGTTCTCGCGGCCGTGGAGCATCTGCCACCGCGGGCTCTCAGGGATGAGGAACGACAGGACGAGGAACGCCGCGGCGGGCAGAGCCTCGGCCCAGAACATCCAGCGCCAGCCCATCTGACCGTTCCACGAGGCAAGGATGTCGGCCTCGGTATAGCCGGCGGGCACGGGCTCGGCCAGCTGCCAGTTGACAATCTGCGCGCCGAGTATGCCGAGCACGATGGTCATCTGATTGAGCGAGACGAGACGGCCGCGGACCTGTGCGGGCGAGATTTCGGCGATATACATCGGCGAGAGAGCCGACGTGACACCGATGCCGACGCCTCCGATGAAGCGCGCTATATTGAATAAGGTGAAGTCGCTCACCGCCCCGGTGGCCACGGCCGACAGTGTGAAGAGCACGGCCGAGATGAAGAGCAGGGGCTTGCGGCCGTAGCGGTCGGCCATGC
>USFX01000148.1 GCA_900553965.1 uncultured Prevotella sp. | reverse complement strand
CACCCCTAACCCCTCCTTCAAAAGGAGGGGACTAAGATTACCCCACTTAAAGGCTCCTATGCGAGTTCTGCAACACCCTCTTGACGTAATCAACTGATATTCAATGAACATCGCAAATCGATGTCCCTACAGGTTGGACGAATTATATAGTTCTGCAACACCTTCCATGAACAACATAATCACCCCTCTCCACGCCCCAAACCAACTTTTTTCTAAAAAAACAAACTTTTTTGTTAACATTCCGTCCGTTTGTGCGTTATATATACAGAATGACGACAGAAGAGTATGAACTGATAGCCCGAAAACTCCGGCCGCGCCTGTTCAGCATAGGCCGCGAGTTCTTCGGAGACAGCGACACAGCCGAGGACATAGCTCAGGAAACGCTGATGCGCCTTTGGGTGATGCTCGGCAGGGTTGCGGCCGACACCGGCGTCGAGGCGTTGGCCGTACGCATGGCCCGCAACGTCTGCGTGAGCGAATGGCGGCGGCGGAAGGTAAGGCTGGCTGTCAGCGATCTGTCGACGGCCGCGGCACAGCCGGACAACGCCGACACCGACAGCATCATGGCCGAACATGACAACGCCCGGCTGCTGAAAACAGCCGTCAGCCGGCTCACGCCGACGGAACAACGGCTCTACCGGATGCGCCACGAACTGGACATGGACATCAGTCAGATCACGGCGGCCACCGGCATCGGAGAACGCTCCGTCAGTGCGATGCTGAGCAAGGCAAGGCGCCAGCTTTTAGAAATGATTAAACGAGGAGGATGCTTATGACAACGATTGACATGAACAACAGAAAGACGGGAAACGTCCCATCCGAGGCAGACATGCTGCGGGAGCGTTTTCTTGCCGGAGAGACCACCCGGGAGGACGAAGCGCGGCTCTACGCCCTGCTGGACCGTCCCGGAGCGACTGCCGAGGAGCTGGCGCTGATGAGCATAATACGCCCCCCCTCAGACAGTTATGACACGGAGGCATGGCTCACGGAGGACGAAAGTCAGACATACTATGAGATTGTAGCCGGCCGGAAACGCCGCTGGAGAGCCATGACAGGATGGGCGGCTGCGGCCGTTGTCGCCGGCATTGTCTTCCTTACGGGACTGCACATCGGGCGCAATGACAACATCGTGGACAACACAGATAATAATATAATGACGGCTCACGTGACTGCCACGGTACAATCACCGGCCGTAGCAGCACCAACGCCGGCCGACGGAACGTCCTCAAGCCAAGAAAAGACGGAACAGACGACGGCCGGACAGACGACAGCGACAGGACGACAACTGACGGACGGTCCGACATCAACAGCGGGACAAGAAACTCAGCTCATGGCACAGGCTGCCGCCCCGTCATCCACCGTCGACGCACAGAAGACCGCCGTAGCTGCCCATGAGGCAGCCGGCATGACGGCTGCCGACAGCATGGCCATGCTGATTGAGCGGATGGAGCGCGACCTCGACAACCTCAGCGACAGCGTCTATCTGGCCCATGTGGAACAGATCATCAGGACCGACGAACGCTTTCAGAAGCTGATAGGCAAGATTCTCATCAACAACATGAACCGCCAGAACACTCCAGAAGAGGCATATAACATCAACAACAAATAATTCAAATTCCGAATGTACGATAATAAAGTAGTTAAAAGGAGTCAGAGGGAGATATCGCTCCCTACGGTCGCTAAGAAGATAAAGGACGATAGCTCTAAAAGCTTGAACATTTGTCCTCTATCTCCCTCTATCTCCTTTTTATCTCCCTCTATCTCCCGATTCATAAACTAAAAACAATCCAATATGAAAACCATTCTGACCATCATCACCTCGCTGTTGCTCACCACAGCAGCCACGGCCGACACAAAGGCCGGCCGACCGAAAGACGGCATGACAAAAGAAATCGGACGCCAGATGAAAGCGTACGAGAATGACTACCCCAATTCTGCCGACGCCTTGAAGAAAGAGGTTGAACGCTTCGTCTTGGCTGACGACAAGAAGATAGGTTTCTCCCATCCGGGAACGGGCCACTACGTCTGGAACTTCAAATACATGCTCAGCGAGAGCGACGCCGCCTCCGGACAGTTGCCGAAGTCGCTCCAGAGACTTGACCGCGCCTTCGTGCGCACCGGCGGCAAGGCCACCACGACGGTGGCCCACTGTCCGGCCGACGGCGAGTCTCCGTTCCATTGGATTACTTTCTCGTGGCCCGACACCTATTGGGCACGCATCAGCTTCAACTACAACATGCGCGACGATTTCACCTACCGGTTCTCCACATTCACCGGTCCGGACTCCGTCCGCACGCTCTACGCCATCGTCTGGCGGCGGGAGATGTTCTACGACAAGGACTCGCTGGCCTGCAACACCATCGACGGCTATCTGATAAAGATGGAAGGCAAGCACTGGCGCATCAACGACCTGAACACGACCTACGTTCCCGGCCGCGACCGCTTCAACAGAAGCAAGGCGGCTCCCACCGACACCACCGCCTTTGCCGAGCTGCGCGAGAAGACGAAATACATCGCCGGGCTTTATGAGACCCACAAGGCAAACAACGACGAGAGGGGATGTGACGCCGCCGTCTACTTCTTCCACAAGCTCGCGGAAGACCTCAACAGCACGCTGACAGCCAAGCAGTTTGACGAGATAAACACCCTCGCCAGCAAGATGTACGTCGGCGGCCGCCAACGGGACCACATCCTGACCAAGGCTCTGGTTGCCCTGCAAAGAAAAAGCAAGAAACGGATAGTGTCGAACAAATCGGTGTATACCACCCGGAACACGCCGTTCTTGAAAAACGGGTTTCAAACGAAACTCATCAGCGAGACGTATGTAATTCCCGAAGGGACGGACAGAACACTGCGTGAGCGGACCATCAGCGGAACCGTTGCCCCCGGAACGGGCAAACTGACCATACGGCCGGTCACATTTCCGTTCAACGACAATGAAGACATCGCGGTCGGTGAGGACGGCCGTTTCACATACACCTACGAGGCGGAGCCTGACCAGATATTCGAGATTGCCGACGATAAAGGCCATACATACGCTTTCGTCGCCGACAGCGTGCCGGTCGTTATCGACATGGAGCGCCGCCGGATGATGAGTGCGTCAGAGCTCAACCGGAAGTTCATGGCCTGTCAGAACCGCATGCACGACTATGAGCGCGAGGCAAAAAAGTACACCACCGACATTGATGGATATACGAATACGTTTGACAACGATGGCATGCTCGCCCTCATCGACAGCGCCGACGCAGCCTCCGACCGCATCATCCGCGAGAACATGGACAGCCCCATCGCGGCTTACTATCTCTCACGGAGATATTCCAACATGGGCTACGAACGCCTCGGAAGCCTGCTCGACAGCACCCGGGCCTACGCCTCCCATACGGCCATGCAGCCCGTATGGCAGTTCTATCGGAACATGGAGAAACGCCGTCCCGGACTCATGTACACCGATGTGGAGCTGACCGCACCCGACGGAAGTGCCCACCGGCTGAGCGAATATGTCGGCCGCGGCTACGTGCTGCTGTACTTCTGGAACATGGACGGGGCGAGCCGCGGAGAGATTCCCATGCTGAAGAGAATGAACCGGCGCTACAAGGACGAGGGTCTCAACATCATCGGCATCTACCTCGGCTCCGACCGCAAGGACTGGGCGAATTATGTGGAGAAGCGCGGAATACACTGGACACACCTGTCCAACCTCAAAGGCTTCAAATCCGAGATTGCCCAAATCTACGGCATCACTTCCCTGCCGGAATATGTGATCATCGGCCCGGACGGACGGCTTGTCTCTCCCGGTCTCATCAGCTACTGGCTGGAGAGTGAAATAAAGGAGATACTCAAGAAGAAATAATGCTTTTTTAGTTAAATAAAATCAGGCCGCAAGTAAGGCCGGCGGGCATTGACATGTGAATGACGGTGCCCGCTTTCTTAACCAAAAGGGCAATTACAACATAACAAAGTGAACAGGAAGAAGGTGTGACGACGTCAGAACAGACATCTGCGAACACAATATTTGTCACGAAAGGGCGTTTATTCTATTGTATGACGTAATCAGACCAATTCAATCATTAACACATAAAAGACTAATGAGAAAACAAATCATGATCATTGTCTGCCTCCTTGCGGCCGTCGCCGTGCATGCGCAGACAACATCCGACACAAAGGACTCAAAAAAGAAAGAAAAGAAAATCAACATAGGCGGCAGCGTCTATGACTCTTTCACACGCAGCAAGCTGCCGGCATTCATAACACTGATGGATCAGGACTCGACCGTCGTGGACACAATGACATGTCACGTCAGCGAACGGGGGTCATGGTCGTGGTACTACTTCAATGTGCCGCGGGTGGAAAAGAAGTATATCGTCAAGGCTTCGCACGAAGGCTATCAGGACTGTTATGTGGACTTTGAGATAAAGAATCTGAAGCGCAAACAATACTTTGAGATACCGCAGCATCTCATGAAAATACGCCGCAACAACAGCATGGACGGCCGCAGCCTCAACGAACTGGTGGTCAAGGGCACGCGCGTGCAGATAGCCTACCGCGGCGACACCATCGTCTACGACGCCGCGGCGTTCAATCTTCCCGAAGGTTCGATGCTCGACGGGCTGATCCGTCAGATGCCCGGAGCGGAGATAAAGGACAACGGCGACATCTACGTGAACGGCAAGAAGATTGAGAATCTGCTGCTCAACGGAAAGAACTTCTTCAAAGGCGACAACAAGGTGATGCTCGAAAACCTCCCCTACTTCACCGTGAAGAACGTTCAGGTCTATCACAAGAGCACGGAGAAGAGCGAGCTGGTGGGCCGCGACATTGAGGAGAAGGAGTATGTCATGGACGTGAAGCTGAAGCGCGAGTACGCCCGCGGCTACATCGCCAACGCCGAGGCGGGCGCCGGAACGGAAGAGAGGTGGATGGGCCGCGCCTTCGGACTCTTCTATGACGACCACACCCGCCTGTCGGCTTTCGCCAACATCAACAACGTCAACGAAGACCGGAAGCCCGGAAACGACGGCGACTGGAAACCGGCCGACATGCCGCGCGGACTGCTCAAGACACGCCAGGTGGGCATAGACCTTGAGACGGAGGACAAGGAGAAGACTTTCAACGAAGGGTTTTCGTCCACACTGACATGGAAAGACGCCGACAACGAGACGAGCACGGCCTCCGAGAGCTTTGCCACCGACGGGAGCATCTACCGCGGAAGCTCGTCGAAAACGCTCAGCGACGACTTCCGTTTCCAGATACAGAACCGGTTAAACGTGAGAAAGCTACACCTCAACTCCTTCACATGGCTCAGTTATAACAACGGAAACAGCTTTTCGGAGAGCAGGGACTCCACCTTCGCCACGGCACTTACGAACAGAAGATACACCATCGGGCGCAATAAGAACCGTAGCATCGATATAAGCCAATACTTGTTCTGGACCAAAAGTTTCGAGTCCGGAGACTACATGTCAATCAATTTTTCCGGTGATTACTATAACAACAAACCGGCCGAAAGTTTCAGTCTGTCCCGCACAGACTACGTCGCCACGGGCAAGCAGGATTTGCGCAACAGCTACACGGACAGCCACACGAGCAACTACAGCTACAACATCCGCGGAAACTATCAGTTCGCCCTGCCTGATGAATGGGAGTTAATCTCGTCCGTCGGATACTATCAGAACCAACAGAGCGTCACCAACGGCTACTACCGGCTCGACATGCTGGACAATGAACGCTACGAGGAGTTCGGGCTGCTGCCCTCCACCCGCGACTCGCTCGACATGGCGCTTGACGCCGACAACAGCCGCGTCTCCAACACAATGGTACGCGAATATACCGGAAGGATAGAGTTGTCAAAATACACAAACAAGATGAGTTTCTGCCTTTCTCTGCCCGTCAACCGGCTGACAGAGCGGATGAACTACCACAGCGCCGCACTCGATACCACGGCCCACCGAGCTTATACGGCTTTTGAACCGTACATATTCTTAAGAACATACGGCAAGACACAGTTTCAATTCCAATACAACTTCAACGTGTCACGGCCTGATTTCGCGTCGCTCATGCCCGTCAGCAACGACTCCGACCCGCTCTCCATCCGCATCAACAACCCCAACATAAAGAACCGCAAGACGCACAAGTCGGAAGCGACCGTCACGTTCAAGAACGACTCTCTCGGTTCGTCGGTATATGTCGGTTATGACTTCCGGCTGGAACAGAACGCCCGCGGTACGCGCACGACATACAATTCGGCCACCGGTGCCTACACCCGCATGACCGACAACGTCGACGGAAACTGGAGCGGATCGTTGAAAGCGGGATGGCAGCGCCCCATCGACCGCAAGAAACGTCTGCGCTTCGACGTCAACGGCAGCGTGAAATATGAGCGCAGCGTCGACTTTGACATAGCCTACGACACCGACGCCGACGTACTGAGCAAGGTAACGAACATCTACACCCGCCTCAACGGAAAGGTCTCATACCGCTATGAGAAGCTGTCGGCGGCCATCGTCTCGAAGCTCGTCATGCGCAACAGCACCGGCAACAGCGACAACTTCGAGCATATCAACACTTACGACTATCAGTACGGCGGCAATGCCCAGTACACCATTCCGGGCATCGAGCTGACTGTCGCCACGGACATCAACATGTTCTGCCGCCGCGGTTACAGCAGCAGCGTGATGAACACCGACGACCTCGTGTGGAACGCCCAGCTCACCCGCTCGTTCTTCAAAGGCCGCCTGACAGCCAAACTCCAGGCCTTCGACCTGCTCCACCGGCTGTCAAACGTGCGCTACAACATCAACGCACAAGGCCGCACCGAGACATGGTATAACTGTATTCCGCGCTACGTCATGCTCACCGCGGCATATAAATTCACAAAGAAGCCGGATAAGAATAAATAAAAAGAGGAGTGTGGAGGGAGGAGTGTGGAGGG
>USFX01000147.1 GCA_900553965.1 uncultured Prevotella sp. | reverse complement strand
GGACGGCAGCCATGAAGTTGCTCCACCGCAAGCGGGCATCTGTCCCGTAGCTGTCATCCTGATAGCCCACGCGGTCGCCGCCGAAATAGGCTTCGGCCGTGACGGTGTTGCGCCGGTCGGGGCGGAAAGTGTATGTCAGATTGTAGTCGCAGAAGGAATAGCGCATCTGCTGGTCGTCGATGGTGAGCCATCGGGAATAAAGAAGATTGAGATAGGCGGCGCGCGCCGACAGGGTCAGGTCCGACTTGGACGTCAGCGGGACGCGCAGGGTGCCCTGTGATGACATCGGACCGACGGAAAGGTCGCCGCCCCACGACGTCACAAGCGTGTCGGCGTGGCGCATGTCGAGGCTGCCGCCGAGCCTTCCGGCCGACGACAAGGCTCCGGCGGACTTGTCAAGAAGCATGTCGGAATAGTGGGTGGCGTTGAAGACGGAGAAGAAGCCGAGCAGATGGGCGGCGTTGTAGATAGGGACACCGCCTATGCTGATCATGTTGTGGGAGTTGTCGCAGCCCTGTATGTGGAGTCCGGCGTCATATTCGGAACTGGTCTGCACGCCGGGGAGCATCATAGCATAATGTATGGGGTCGGCATTGCCGAGGATGTGGGGCATCTGCCGCATCATCTCCATGCTGACAACGCTCTCGCCGCGGACCGTTCGCATGAAGCCGCGGACCTTCCGCCCGCTCACGCTGAGGGCCGGAAGGTCGCGCGACAACGTGTCCTGCTCCTGTGCCGGAACCACGGATGCGGCGCAGCACAGGAACAGAACGAGCCATGAGCGGACGCTGTCCGCCCTAAGAATGACGCGGGTCTGCAACGCTTCAGTTGACAAGATCGGCGAAATCGTCCATCAGACGCTCAAACCGGTCGATGATGTCCTCGAAGACGTCATCGTCAAAATAGTCTCCGAAGGTGCTGTAGCCGGTTCCGTCTGAGAAGTTGAAGACGGGTTCATAGGTCCACTTCTCACCATAGCCGTAGTAATATGAATCCTCCACCAGAGGATAGAGCGTGATGGTGGAGCTGGGCGTGCCGTTGCCGTCGAAATAGACCTTGACGTCCAACAGGGAGTTGGCTCTGTCAATTGCCCGCTTGAAGCTGTCACCGTCATATTCGTTGTTGTCGGCTTCTTTAAGATAGTCGGAGAAGCGGCTCATGTCGCTGACCGTTCCGGCGACGCGGAGACGGTTGCCGAGGACCTCGGCTGTCATGGTCGCTTTCTTCACGGTCACTTCCTCGTCGGAATTGGTGTATCCGTCTCCCTGAACCTTGGCGCTGAGAAGAACTTCCGAACCCTTCATGAAACGTGCGGTGAGTGACGCGCTGCTGCCGGCATTGACAGCGGCGTTGTCGACAATGAAGCTGTAGTCGTTGACACGGACTGTCGATGTCACCTCGGCACGGTCTCTGTCAAGACGGACCTCACCGGAAGCGTCGCTGATGCTGAGCTTCGTCCTGACCTCAGCGGAAACAAGCTGGTTGCCGCCCTGAGTGAGCGTGACGTTGATGTTCTCAGGAATGACGAAAGCGTTCTCCGTGCGTTCTACATAAGAGCCGTACAGATAGTTGTAATACCAATTCTCTTCATCAAACTCGTCATGATGGACCTTGGTGTCCTTACCGCTGTGAGTCAGGAGCAGGACACATTCGCGGTTACTGCTGTCGCGGAACTTGAACTGAAGGTTTCTTGCCGAGCCTTTCTTCACCCAAACGCCGCCGGTCAGCTCAAACTGTCCGTAGAAATTGGACGCGCTATAGAGATAGCGCTTGTCCGCAGAGCGTCCGCCGGAAATCAGGCAGGCATCCTGACAGGCCTCAAACCAGTCTTCAACAGCGGTTTCATCGTTGGACATCGTCTCGACATAATCAAAAAGGTCGGTGATGTTCCTGAAATTGTCCGCACTGACTTTTCCCATCAGTTCGTCCGCAACCGACTCAAGTTTCTGCTTCTGTGAGTCAGCTGAAACCCCGCCACCATCACCGTTTCCTCCTCCGTTCTCTTCCGTAAGGTTTTCGTCGTCACTGCTGTCACAGGCAACGAACGTCGGCAGAGACAATGTCATGAAGAGCATCACGATAAGACTAATCTTTTTCATAACACTTAACATTAAATCAGGGTCCTTGTAATCATAATCAATCTCCGGTCCGGGACAGAACCCGTTATTCCCTGTCCGAAAACTTTTCTCCTATTTCCTGCTGACGGAATGGAACGACGCACGACAGCCGGAATGGCCAATCATACCGGGCGTGACCCTCCGTGTGCAGCGACAGTGCAAACGGACACGACACAGATCCATCTGCCGATTGCCGGACGCAGACTGTCAGCTACAAAGATAAGTATTCGGTAGCTCATTCAATACTTAACGTTAATTTATTAATCTTATTTAACTATATTACAACAACAAACACTATTCTCTCTCATAATTTGTCTGCTTTGTTAGCAATGGCTTAACTTTTCTAAAAACTACTTAAACGGCCCTTGCAACACGTCGGAGCCTCCGTTTTCAGTCACCGGAGTCTCCGCCGAAACACAATTTCTGACCGGCGGCCGAGCAATGAGGGCCTCCCGGGGTCGCAATAGCATGCCCGTTGCAGTGCGACAACAGCCCCGTTGTCATGCGACAAGGGCCCCGTTGCAACCCCGTAAGGCCCTTACGGCAAAGAGCGGGACACGCCCTGGGAAGCACGAAAGAGGATAACTAACTGAATGTCAAGATATTAAATAAAATCAAGAAAATAGCCTATTTTTCGCAGCCAAAACGGAAGTTTTTCGCACGACGGCATATTTGGAAACGCGATTGTAGGCTATTTTCTTAATTGTTAAAACGAAACGCAATTGCGGGAATACGAAACAACGTATGTTTTCACGCCGCAACATGAAAAAAAACTCCGTTCAAAGACCACCCGACGGAGTCATCCCGGCCATGCGCTGCATCCACGCCACGGACTCGTCGTTGGTCTCGGGGAAGCGCCAGTGGCCGCTGGTCGGCGTGACACGGAGAGTCTTCGGCGACGTAATCTCGTTGTAGGCAGCGTATGTCGACGTCGGCGAGCAGGTGTCATCATTGTATCCGAAGGAATAGAAGACGGGGCAAGTGAGACGGCGGGCGAAGTTGACCACGTCATAATAGGCCATCGTTTCGGCGGCTCCGGCGTCTTCCTCACGTCCGTCATAGTATTTCGGCCAGCCGCCGGCGCGCCCCTCGCGGAAGCCGGTCAGGTCGCAGAGGGCCGGATAGAACGGCGAACAGAAGGTGACACGTGGATTGAGCGCTGCCGTAACGATGGAGAGTGCTCCGCCCTGGCTGCCTCCCGTGACGCCGACGTTGCGGCCGTCCCAATCGGGAAGCGTGCAGAGGAAGTCGACGCAGCGGGAACATGCGGCGTAGACGTCACGATAGTAGAATGTCTCGGGAGAGGCGATGCCGCGGCGGTTGTAGCCCTCGGTGGCAGCCTTGGCGGCGGCGTATGACGCGTCGTCAAGCTCAGGATTGCAATCGTTGTGGATGTTGATGTTGAAATAGATGAATCCGCGCTCACTGTAATATGTGGTCGGAGTTATCCGTGAGGCCCCCGCACCGGGCGGACAGAAGAGTACGGGATGGGGACGGCCGTCGCGCGGACGTGTCAGATAGCCGTAGACATGGCGGCCGCCGGGGCCGACATTGAGGCGCACGAGGGAGACCTCAACGCTGTCGGTGGAATATTTTGGGAGGGGCGTCACCTCGGGGGCGAGGTCTGTGCGGGCGGCCGTGCGGAGCGTCTTTGCCCAAAAACGGTCGAAGTCGCGGGGCATCACGGTATAAGGACGGATGCTGTCGGGGGCAAAGGCGACCTTGACGAGGTCTTTGTATGTCTTGTCGTAGACGGTGAAACGGAGTTTGCAGGCGAGGAAGCCCGGCTCCCGACGCGTACCGAGTGGTAGCACGGCACGGCCCTCACGGAAGACGGCAGTGTCCTCGCGGGATGGCGCCATCATCTCGTCGCCAGCGGAATAGATGACCTTCACGCCGTCCAAGGGTATGCCGCCCTTATATGCCTCGACGGTCAGACAGGCTTCCCGGCCCGTGGGATAGGTACGGTCGGAACGGTCGGCCGTCACGACATATTCGACGTAGGCGCGGCGTGGTTTTGAGAACTGGGCCATGACGGCCGTTGATGTGCCCGCAAGAAGGAGCATGATTGATAGTAATCTCATTTTTTAAGCAGTTTTTCCGGTTCAAAGATACATAAAAATAGTGAATTACAGAGGATTGGCCGGCTGTAATTTTGCCGTTTGACGAATGATTGCTAATTTTGCGGACGAAAGACCGCAGGACCACCCCGGAACGCGGGAAATCTGCCGGAAAAGCGGCCGGTCAATCATTGTTTCAGGAAAGAAGAAGCATTGTTTCATTAAAGGGAAATCATTGTTTCAGGAAAGGAAATCACTATTTCAAGAAAGAAAAGTCATGGACGAGAAGAAATGTACGGAACTGCTGACGGCGCACGGCATACGGCCGACGGTCAACCGCATACTGACCGTGAAGGCATTGGGCACGGCTGACAGGCCGATGTCGCTGTCAGAACTGGAATACAAGATAATGACGGTCGACAAGTCGGGCATATTCCGCGCCTTGACACTCTTCCGCGAGCACCGTCTGGTGCATGTCATTGACAGCGGCGGCGACGGTGTGAGATATGAGCTGTGCCTCAGCCATAGCCACGGCGAGGATGGCCATGACGACGACGTGCATGCCCACTTCTACTGCGAACGGTGCCACCGCACGTTCTGCATCGACAACGTGCCCATTCCGGAGGTTCCACTGCCCGAAGGTTACATCCGGACGTCGGTCAATTATGTCATGAAAGGATATTGTCCGGAGTGCGAAAGGACACCCTCCGGCTCACTCAAGTGAGAGTGAACCGCGAAAAAGAGAAAAAAAGAAAGGCTTTTCCTGATTGGAAGAGCCTTTCTTTTTTTATTGTATTTTCTTATATTCTACAGATTCCTCCCCTTGGGGAAGTCGGAAAGAATCGTCATTCCGCAGGTCCCTCCCCCTTGGGAGAGTCGGAGGGGGCCGGGAAAACCTTGAACTCGTAGCCCTGCTCTTTCAACCATTTGATGGCCTCCGGAAGGGCGTAACGGAGCTTGTCGATGCTCTTCAGGGAGTCATGGAAGGTGATGATTGAGCCGTTGCGGGCATACCGTTTCACGTTGTCGAGCACCCGCTCCGGCGTCATCCACTTTGAATAGTCACGCGTAACAAGGTCCCACATCACTATCCTGTATTTACGGCCGAGCCAGAAATACTGGTCCAGACGCATCCAACCGTGAGGCGGACGAAAGAGATCGGTGTGCAACAGCTCGTCGGCCAACTCGGCATCGGCGTTATAGTGCCTGATGGAGTGACGGAAACCACCGATGTGATGGAACGTGTGGTTGCCGATACGATGACCGGCCGCCACCACCTTTTGGAACAGTTCGGGATGCTTCCTCACATTGTCACCGACCATGAAGAACGTCGCCTTGATACCGAAATGGGCCAGCGTATCAAGTATGAAAGGCGTGGCCTCGGGGATGGGGCCGTCATCAAAAGTCAGATAGACGGCCCGCTCGCTCTTGTCCATACGCCACGTGGCCCGCGGATAGAGCCATCGCAGCCATATTGCCGGTTGCTCAATGATCATCTCTCGGTATTTCCTTGTTGATTATTCCGTTGCTCATTACTCCAGACGGCCACCCTTTCCATGATAAGCCTCGATGACCATGTCAAGCTCACGGAGCTTCTTCTCGCCCCACTCCGGCTTGAGCTGCTTGCCGAGCATGGCCACATTCTGCATGACGTAGATATTCTCCATACAGTCGCGATAGGCGCTGGCAAAGCGTATGCCGTCCAGACTGAGATACCAGTCCATATACTGCTTCGACCTCGTCCACAGCTGTCCGGCGATTTCCATGGCCTTGGCCGTACGGCCGATGGCTGCGTATGCACGCGCCTCCTCCATTGACCCGGACTGGAAATAAACCGGAACGTTATACGACGGGATGTTCTTCTCTACATAGTCGAGCACTTCCTCAGCGCGCTTGTTGTCGCCCTCGCTGATGAGGTTGACCGCAAGCTGGACGAAGACGCTGCGGTGGGTATAGCACATCCGCGTCACCGTCTCGTCAAGATAGATGCCCTTCTTGTCTATTCCGCCGAACTTGAAGCGGTGCATGAGGTTGTCGTAAGCCCGCTTGGTGTCAAAGTTGCGCGCTCCCGGAGCGTTGGTGGTAAAGGGGGTGATGCGCCATGCGAGACCTTCCTGAACGAAGTTGTCACCAAGGTTCATGTAGTTGTCCGGGCCGACGGTACGCGCCACGTATATCGGGCGGGTCCAGTTGCACTCGGCAATCATCTCCAGCATCATCAGGTCGCCCTTGTAGAGGGCGCGCTTGCCGGCCAGCGAGATTGTCATGCGGTCGGGAATGGAGTCTGCCGCCATCATCATGCCGCTCTTGCGGACGGCTTCCTTGTCGATGGTCATATAGACGGTGTCGGTCGGAATGACGTGGGTTGAAGCTCCTTCGCCTACCAGATACTTCATCACGTTGCGCTGCTCCTCGCTCAGTCCGTTGTTGCGGACCCAATATTTGAGTATGTTCTTCAGCTCGTAGGGATTGTCACCGAAGAGGCGGCGGGCCTCGTCGGGATATTCGGTGTACATGGCGTCGATGGCGTTCTTCAGCGACGGATTGACCTGAACATAGTCATTGGTTCCGGCGCAATACTCCAGACGGCTCCAGGTGATGGGCACCGAGGGCGAGTCGTATGCCGGACGGCGCATCTGGTCAATGTACCAGTCGGTCTGGAGATAGCTCAGGTTGCAGACACGGGCATCGGTACGGACGCCTTCCACGTCCTGAGTGTACCACAAGGGGAACGTGTCATTGTCGCCGTTGGTGAATATTATCGGGTTGCCGGTCTGGTCGAGCGACATCAGATAGTTCTGTCCGAAGTCACGGCAGGTGTA
>USFX01000146.1 GCA_900553965.1 uncultured Prevotella sp. | reverse complement strand
TCAGGGCGTTTTTTGGCGCAAATCTGACGATAAACGTGCTCAAGGGGTATTACATACGCTTTGCTGACGATGCCGTCAGGCGTATATGTGCCGAGATGTGGGGCGACGGTACGGGCATAACGAGAGAGATGGCGGCGCAGGTCAAGACCATCAACAGCGAATTCAGTGGTCGTACGGATCTTGTCTCTTTTGATGAGTTCCGGTATTTCACTGCCTTTACAGGTAATGGTGCGTGTCTAAAACATTCCGGATTAAATAGCGTTATATATCCTGCAAATGAACTCATATTAAACCTCGCCCTAAAAAAGACTGGAGAGATTGATTATATCAAGATCATGCCGGGCAAGACAGTGTCCAGAGTGCATTTGGGAGATTCAGACAAAAATATCCACGTCAAACTGATATATATACCTGAGTGTATGTCGTTTCATGACTATTTTTATCGTGGAGCTAAGGTAGACCGATTGTATCTCCAGTGCGACACTCCACCCTCGATGCCTATGGGCTATGGCTCCAATATAAATAATGTGGTTGAGTTTTACGTGCCGTTGGGATGCAGCGATGCTTATCAGGCTAATGTAGCACGGACCAATGGTTATATTGAATATGACTTTGACACTGATCCTGATGGGGTGATACCGAGAATGTAGTATCCTATATTCTGTATGTGAATAGAACTGTTAATCATGATAACAAAAACGAGATTCGGATAGACTTCGAATCTCGTTTTTGTGTCGTTAGAGTACATTTCGTTTTATGGAAAAGAACATTTTGTTCAAAAAAGTACGAACATTTCGTTTTGCGGATTATATATGCAGTGCGGAAAAATCAGATATACTGCTGATGCTAAAAGCCAAATGAATCGGCAGAATTTTGTCCGTACACTCATACCACGCTTTACATCATTCCGTAATGTTTCGTCAGAAACAAAGACCTACACTCAAATCGTAGAAGCATTGGCAACAGACGAAATGAGGAACAAACTAATTGTTGATGATGTGAGAAAAGCTATCAATGATGGCAGGACTCCAATTATACTCACGAACTTAACATCCCATGTAAGAGTATTGGCAGAAATGTTATCCCCTTACGCTAATCACGTGGTATCTCTCATAGGAGCGGATTCTGCAAAAGAGAAAAGGCAGGCTATGGAGAAATTAGAAGAAATTCCTGCTACAGAATCATTGATAATAATTGCCACAGGCAAATATATAGGCGAAGGTTTTGATTATCCCCGGCTTGACACATTGTTTCTCGCATTGCCTATCTCATGGAAAGGAAATATAGCACAATATGCAGGTAGACTGCACCGAGATTATGACAACAAGAATGAAGTGCGCATATATGATTATATAGACATTCGTGTACCTCTTTGCGATTCCATGTATCGCAAGAGATTGAAAGGTTATGCTTCCGTTGGTTACGGTGTTCCCAAATCATCGGAAGGAAACGAAGAGTTGAAGCAAGAACTGATTTATGATGGTCTGACTTTTTCAGAACCATTCCGCAAAGACCTGATTGTTACAAAGCATAGCATAGTCATCTCCTGCAAAAGGATAAAGTACAAATATACTCCTCGCTTAATATCTCTGTTAAGAGACCTTATGGCGAATGGTATTGAAGTGGTTATACGCATCAAAGAACAAGGATATAACGAGAACGAATTACAGAAATATGGTATAGAAGTTCTGTGTGATGAAGACTTATCCATACAATGTGCCATAATCGATAAATCTATAGTCTGGTATGGCAACATCAATTTCTTCGGATACAACACTGAGGATAATAATGTCATGAGAATAAACGATGCATTCATAGCCAATGATTTGCTGAATATATATGTTCGCAGCGTTAATAAATGTAAATCGTGAATTATGGAGGAATATGTGAAACTATTAACAGTTACATTCATTAATGACAAGAAGATTCTTTTGATAGTAGTTGGGAACTTTATGGTATCATTTATCCTTGATGATATAAAGTTTCTTTTGATTTACAGAAACTTACAAAACAAGTAATGGTTTAAGCGTGGAACCGTCTTGCTGTCTGTTCCACCCACAGAGGCTCTTGCATTGCCTATTATAGTTGAACAGACAACGTCAGAGCCCACGCCGATATGAATTAATCGTCCCTCGGCGGAGCTTTCTGCCGGCAACTTACCTGTACCGAAGGGGTACAGTCCGCACCTGCGAACTCTCCGCGAGATGATATAATCACACCCGGGACATCTACCGTTGGCTTAGTTCAAGACTATAATATCGGAGTTTGCAAGATTCCTGTGGGTCTCAAACAGAGCGTCAGATAAACGCCTTCAATATGTCCGGACCATTTTTCCCGCCCCAAGCCCGCTTCATACGGTTAAACGCAACCGCACTCAACCCGGCGTGGGCTGCCTTATCTGCTGTCATGGAAGACACGTCTAACGTTGACAGCCTTCATCTTAAGGCATACATGATCCGACTGCAAAGATAATGTTTATTATTGTATTATGTGGCATGATGGGACAATTATAAAAAAAACTTATGCGGATTGCAAATAACTGCAAATCACGGATGCCCGGAAGATGATGAAGGAATTTGCAGAGATAGTGTTGCAACACTCTCTATAAGTCTCATCATAGTCTTCCCCGTGATTGTAAACCCGCTACAGCGTGAACCATAGAGACGTTACATAGGGTTTTCATCATGTTGTTGATTTGCTTGTGTGTGTTATTTGTATTTCAGATTGACACAGATTAAATATAGATTTGAGTTCCGGACAGTCTTCTGGCGTGTTTTATTGAATATTGTGTAACTTTGCGGCATAATCATCGGAAATAGTATCTGTCTATGAGACAAATCAGGAAAGAAAGAAGAAATAAATTGTTCCGAGGGGTTGAATTTTCCCTTGCCGGCCTGTCTTAACAGTAAAACAAATCGAGAGCGAATGAAGATTGACAAGACTGAAACGGAACGGCTTTTCCGCAGTCATTATGCAGCGATGTACCGTCTGGCCAGAGGAATCCTGCGTGATGACGAGGAGGCCCGCGACGCCGTGAGCGATGTTTTTGCCGGCCTGCTCGACAGGGAGCGGCCGGCGGAAGTTGCTGACGGCGGACCGGACGGCCGGGTGGAACGGGCCTATCTGCTCATGGCCGTCAGAAACCGCTGTCTCAACGCCGTCGAAAAGAAAAAGACGGCCGATAGGCTGGAGAAGGCGCTGCCGCTGAACGTTGACACGGGACGTACGCCCGAGGAGATGGAGCAGGAGGAGCGGCGGCTGGACGACATACGCCGGGTCATCGACAGCGGACTGACGCCGCGGACGCGCGACATAATCAGGATGAGGTATGACGAACAGCTCAACTGCCGTGACATTGCGGAAAGCTGCGGCATCAGCCTTGCGGCGGTCTACAAGCACATCGCCCAGGGCATTGAGAAACTCAAGGAAAAGTTTAACCGATAGAAAAAAGAAAGGCAGACAACAATGGAGACAAAAGAAAAGATAGACAAGATAATAGAGCTCACGGAACATCCGGAGCGGTTCACGGACGAGGCCGTCAGCGAGCTGATGCGCGACGAGGAGTGCCGGATGCTGTATCAGACCATCTCCGACGCAGGACGCGCGATGGCTGAAGGCCATGAGGTCGGTGACGACGTGGTGGACGAGGAATGGAGGAAGTTTGCGGCGAAATATTTCGACGGCGATGAAAATGGAGCCGACGGAAGCCGTTCGTGCGAGCTGCCCCGTGGCGGACGTGTCCGGATTGTGCCGCTCTGGCGCAGTAAGATTGCTGCGGCGTGTGCCGGCTTCATCATCCTTTCGGGTGTTGCGCTGGCCATGGTCGTCACTCGGAGCGGGCAGACGACGGACGACGGACGTCATCCCGTTGACAGCGTGTTGGTCGCGCCGCATAGTGCCGTCGCCGGGGACATTGTCGTCTATGAGGATTCGCGGCTTGACAGCATCATGAACGACGTCTCGGACCACTATGGCGTCACGGCGGAATATGCGGACGACGGGCTGCGCACGCTGCGCTTCCACCTGAAATGGGACCGCAGCCGCGGATTAGGCGACTTGATAGAAGTTGTCAACGGCTTTGACGGCATCAGCATCCGTGTCGACGGCAAGCGCGTCATCGTCGCCGAGGAAGAAGAGAATGACGGACCGGACGGCAACGGGGAGGAATAAGACAGGTGGAAATGATATAACAGGAAGAGTTCCGATGAAACATATTATAGCGTTTTTGGTGCTGCTGACAATGTGTGTCGCGGCACAGGCTCAACGTGTGAGCCATAGTTTCCGCAACGCCCCGCTGGCCGAGGTGCTCACCACGCTAAGCCGCGAGGCCAAGGACAATGACATCGTCTTCATCCATAACGAGTTGGAGAACTGCCGTGTGACCGCGCGTTTCAACGGTCTGACCATACCCGAAGCCGTGGCGGCGGTGACGGCCGAACAGCCCGTCAGGGTGAAGGAGCGGGGAAGAACCATCCTCGTACAATACAGAAAGCGGCGCGACAGGACAGGCCATATATATGGAAATGTGCGCAATCTGATAACCCGTGAGGTTCTCAAGGGAGTCAAGGTGACCATGCTCAACGCCGACAGCACGGAGGTCATTGCGACAACCGTCACTGGCTCGCAGGTGCTCAACGAGAAGACGTGCTGGTATCTGGAGATGCCTCTGCGCTCCAACGGCCGCATCCTGCGTTTCGACATGGACGGATATGAGACGACGTCGTTGCGCGTCAGTCCGATGACGCTGACGGGAAAGTCGCCGCTGATATACTTCAAGCCCGTCTACATGCAGCGCAAGGCGCGCGAGGTGAAGCTCAACGAGGTGGTCGTAAAGGCCACGAAGGTGAAGTTCACATATCGCGGTGACACGCTGGTCTACAACGCTGACGCCTTCCAGCTCTCGGAGGGAAGCATGCTCGACGCCCTCATCCGTCAGCTTCCGGGAGCCGAACTGAAGGCCAACGGCCAGATTATCGTCAACGGCAGGGTCGTTGAGAGCCTTCTGCTCAACGGCGAGGACTTCTTCAAGAAGGACCGACGCATCATGCTCGACAATCTTCCGTCCTACATGGTGCAGAACGTCAAGGTCTATGAAAAGCAGAGTGAGGCGGCCAGAACCATCGGCATGAAGACGGGCGACGAGCCGCTCGTGATGGACGTCCACCTGAAGCGTCAGTACAACACGGGCCTGATAGCCAATGCCGAAGTGGGCAGCGGCTCTGCCGAGCGATGGATGGCACGGGCCTTTGCGCTGCGTTTCACCAATCACTCGCGGCTTTCGGTGTACGCCAATATGAACAATCTGAATGAAGACCGACGTCCCGGCGAGACCTCGGAGTGGACTCCTCAGAAGATGCCCAAGGGCCGGTTGACCAAGCGCGACGTCGGTCTGGACTATCTCGTGAAGGAGAGGGACGAGGCGTATAAGTTCAGGGGCAGCGTGACGGTGGCCCACGACGACGGTGACAACCACTCGCGGAAGAGCGCTGTCAACTTCCTTCCGGAGCAGAACACGTGGACGCGCAGCGAGACCCGCACCATGACGCATGACGTCAGCGTCTCGACATACCACAATCTCTATTTTCATCCCGACTTCCGGACGTTCATCGAGTTTGAGCCCCATCTGTCGTTCTCCCGGACCGACAGCCGTTCGGCCTCCGTCTCCGCCACGTTCAACGCCGATCCGACGCTCTCCACCTCCGACCCGAAGGCCCTTTTGGACAGCATACGGGCGTTTGACGAGGGCTCTGCCCTGCGCCGTACGGCCGTCAACAGAGTTCTGAACGGAAGTCTTTCCGGCAGCCGTAAGTTTGAGACAAGTCTCTACGCCAACTGTCAGTATGGTTTCGGATCAAGTGGCAGGAATATGCTCCAACTCTCGGCCAACATCAGTTTCGACACCTATGAGAGCGAGACTTTCAGCCATTACCGCCAGGACTTTCCGTCGATGTCGCTTGCCGCTGCCGACTACCGCAACCGTTATTCCCGGCAGGACCCCGATCGTACGTTCCGCTACGACCTGTACGCACAATATGGATTCTACATCACGGGCAACACGTGGATTATTCCCTCCTATCAGTTCGGCCAGACCCGCACGCGCAAGGACTATGCCCTCTACCGTCTGGACAGGCTTGCCGGTTTCGGGCCGGATGACGACGCTGCGCTGGGCGAGCTGCCTTCGGAGCAGGATTACGCCCAGACGATGGACCTTCAGAACAGCTGGTTTCAGGACATGACGGACACGTGGCACCGTTTCAGCCTTAACTTCACGGCCGGCCACTTCCGCAACGACAACCGTGACTACAGTTTCTACTTCAAGCTTCCGCTGAACCTGAAGCACACGTCGATGGACTATCGCCGGGCTGCATACGACGGACGGTCCACCCGCAACAGCGTGCTCTTTGAACCGTATGTGAAGTTCACGCGCAAATGGCACAAGGGACAGCGGAGCGTCGGACTGTCATACAATATGAATATGACACCGCCCGACATGGTCCGACTGCTCGACCTGACCGACGACGAGGACCCGCTTAACATCACGCGCGGCAATCCAGACCTGAAGACCACCACGCGCCACCAGTTCCGTCTCACGGCCAGCAACAACAGCCGGCGCAAGCAGCGCACGTTCAACGCTTTGCTGAAATATCAGCATGTGCTCAACGCCGTGGCTATGGGATATGCGTACAATCCCGCGACGGGCGTGCGCCGGTACCGTCCGCAGAACGTCGACGGCAACAACCGGCTGGACGCCAACGTCGCGTTCTCGACTCCGATAGACCGCAAGAAGCATCTGAAAGTATCCACGAAGACCGATTTCACGAGGTTCCACAGTGTCGACCTGATCGGCATCGACCGCACTTCCGCGGCGTCATACCTGTCGGATGTTGCCGCTGATGTCTCCCCGCAGCGCAGCACGGTCAACACCGTCCGTCTGAAAGAGCGGCTCGACGTGGAATATTCCTTGGGTGACCTGTCCGTCGGTTTCAACGGAACGGCAGGATGGAACAGCTCCC
>USFX01000145.1 GCA_900553965.1 uncultured Prevotella sp. | reverse complement strand
ATGTAAAAAAGTCTGAAAGGCATAGCCTTCCTCCGTTTTCGCCGAGAATCATCTTCCCGAGAGGCGAATCGTATGTGCGGTAGCGGATTGTGAATTTTTCCCGTGTTTTCATAATTTGCAAAAATACGAAAAAATCCTGAGACCAACGTCGCCGGCGCGGAAATCTCAGGAAATTATGCGTCACGGCGTCTTTTATCCTTACAAAACAGCCTCCGGAGAAATTTCCGTTTTAGCGTGTTCCTGACGGTTTTCCGTAGCCGCGGAGGCCTCTTTGGTCATGCCGCGTGGCCGGCTTCTGACGGTTTCCGGCGGTGCAGCATGGTCGGGAGGGTCTTACGGCTTTTCCGGAGCATGATTTTCGTCGTTTTTGTGACCGCGGATTTTGTCCTGAAATGCTGCTGTTTTCCTGCCGTAAGGGCCTCCTTGGGTTGCGACGGCGGCCTTGCGGCAGTGCAACGGGGCGCTTGCTGCAACGCCGCGGGGCCCTTACGGCAGAGCCGGGAGGGCCTTATGGAGCCCCACCCCGGCCCTCCCCAAGAGGAGGGAGAGCAGACGCCGTTTATATGTAATTGTGAATGAGGAAGTTAGAAAATGTGTAAAAATATCGTCACGGCGACCCCTGATTTTTGATACGCGCATGCTTGCGATATTTGAAAGCAAGGCGGAAAAATTTCAGAAAGTGGGTGCTCTCGCGGGCGTAAAAACAGGAAAAAACATGACGGCCTCGCCATGGTGTGTTGCAGGGGAGGAGACAATACGGATGAAGTGAAGTGTAGAGACGTCACACCGTGGCGTCTTTACACTTCCCTCCGTTGGCTTCCGGACTGCTGTGATTGCAGAGTTGTTGCGGCCGCAGAGCCCGTGGTGTGATACTTTTTGCAAATAGCACTACAGTTTTGTTTATGTTTGGAAGATTTTTGGGCAAAAAACTTATGATTTGTTTGTGCGTTCGGCGGTAAATGATTAACTTTGCAACCGAAATAAAATAAAAACGGCGAGAATATGAAGTACATGAGTCTGCTACACATTATTAATATTATCCGACTGCAGCGAGTGGACGGAAGTGGAGATGTGTGTCGGTAGCTATGCTTGACAATAGATATTGAACCTTTCTCACTTCAACCGTGGGGAAGGTTCTTTTTTTAGTTGAGGACTGAGGTTCGCGTCCGGAATACACATTATTAATATAATATAAGGAATACAATAAAATAATATAATAAGGATTATGAGCGACAGACTATTTATTTTTGACACAACGCTGCGCGACGGCGAGCAGGTGCCGGGATGCCAGCTCAACACGGTTGAGAAGATTCAGGTGGCCAAGCAGCTCGAACAGCTGGGCGTTGACGTGATAGAGGCGGGCTTCCCAATTTCGAGCCCCGGTGACTTCAACTCGGTGATAGAGATATCGAAAGCCGTGACGTGGCCCACCATCTGTGCCCTGACGCGCGCTGTGGAAAAAGACATCGACGTGGCGGCCGAATCGTTGCGCTATGCCAAGCACAAGCGCATACACACGGGCATCGGTACGAGCGATTCGCACATCAAGTATAAGTTCAACAGCAACCGCGAGGAAATCATCGAGCGCGCCGTGGCAGCCGTGAAGTATGCCCGCCGCTATGTCGACGACGTCGAGTTCTACGCCGAAGACGCCGGACGCACGGACAATGAGTATCTGGCGCGCGTGGTTGAGGCCGTGGTGAAAGCCGGAGCGACGGTGGTCAACATCCCCGACACGACGGGCTACTGTCTGCCGGCGGAATACGGTGCGAAGATAAAGTATCTGATGGAACATGTCGACGGGCTGTCGGCCGGACATGCCATTCTCTCCACCCACTGCCACAACGACCTGGGCATGGCCACGGCCAACACCCTCAGCGGAGTGCTCGGCGGTGCGCGTCAGGTGGAGGTGACCATCAACGGAATCGGCGAGCGGGCCGGAAACACGTCGCTCGAAGAGGTGGCCATGATATTGAAGTGTCATAAGCATATCGACATCGAGACTAACATCAACACAACCAAGATATATCCCACGAGCCGCATGGTGTCAAGCCTGATGAACATGCCCGTGCAGCCGAACAAGGCCATCGTGGGCCGCAATGCCTTCGCTCATTCGAGCGGAATCCATCAGGACGGCGTGCTGAAGAACGTCGAGACGTATGAGATAATGAATCCGAAGGATGTCGGACTGGACGACAACTCAATCGTACTGACAGCCCGCTCCGGACGTGCCGCGCTGAAATACCGTCTCGGCGTGCTCGGCGTGAACATCGACAACGAGGAGCGTGTCGACAGTCTCTATCAGCAGTTCCTCAAGCTGGCTGACCGGAAGAAGGAGGTTAACGACGACGACATACTCATGCTCGCCGGTGCCGATACGGCCGCGAGCCGTGCCGTCAAGCTCGACTTCCTTCAGGTGACGACCGGAATGGGCGTGAAGAGCGTCGCGAGCATCGGTCTCGACATCTCCGGCCAGAAGTTTGAGGAGGCGTCAACAGGCAACGGCCCCGTTGACGCGGCAATACGGGCGCTGAAGAAAATCATCCAAAAGCAGATGACGCTGAAGGAATTCACCATACAGGCCATCAGCAAGGGTTCTGACGACGTGGGCAAGGTTCACATGCAGGTGGAGCACAACGGCAGCGTCTACTACGGATTCGGCGCGAACACCGACATCGTCACGGCGTCGGTCGAGGCCTATATCGACTGTATAAACAAGTTTAAGTAGGGGATTTGATGGAGTTATAGGAGTCATCACTCCTAAAAGAAAAAGAATATGAACACACTATTTGATAAGATCTGGGACAAGCACGTCGTGCAGAAGGTTGACGACGGTCCCACACAGCTTTACATCGACAGGCTCTACTGTCATGAGGTGACATCGCCGCAGGCTTTTGACGGCATGCGCAAGAGAGGGCTGAAATGTTTCCGTCCCGAACAGATTTACTGTATGCCCGACCACAACACGCCGACGCACGACCAGGACAAACCCATCGAAGACCCCGTGTCGAAGAAGCAGGTGGACACGCTGGCCCGGAACGCGGTCGAGTTCGGGCTGACCCATTATGGCATGATGTCGCCCGACAACGGCATCATCCACGTCGTCGGACCGGAGAAGGGACTGTCGCTGCCCGGCATGACAATCGTCTGCGGTGACTCCCACACGTCGACACACGGCGCTATGGGAGCCGTGGCGTTCGGCATCGGAACGAGTGAGGTGGAAATGGTGATGGCCTCGCAGTGCATCCTTCAGCAGAAGCCCAAGTCCATGCGCATCAGCATCGAGGGCACGCTGGGACGGGGCGTGACGGCAAAGGATGTGGCTCTCTATCTGATGTCGCAGCTCACGACATCCGGCGGTACGGGCTATTTCATCGAATATGCCGGCAGCGTCGTGCGCGATATGTCTATGGAAGGCCGTCTCACACTGTGCAATCTCTCGATAGAGATGGGCGCGCGCGGAGGTTTCATCGCCCCTGACGAGACGACATTTGAATATATCCGCGGCCGCGAGTTCGCACCGAAAGGCGACGAATGGGACAAGGCCGTTGAATATTGGAAGACGTTGAAGAGCGGCGACGACGCCGTGTTCGACAAGGAACTGACCTTCTCCGCCGCCGACATCGAGCCGATGGTGACATACGGCACCAACCCCGGCATGGGCATGGGCATCACGGCGTCCATCCCGACGCTCGACAGTATCGATGAGGCAGGCAAGGCGTCGTTCGTCAAGTCGCTCGACTATATGGGATTTCAGCCGGGCGAACGGCTGCTCGGTCATAAGATTGACTATGTTTTCCTCGGCGCCTGCACCAACGGACGCATAGAGGACTTCCGCGCTTTCGCCTCGCTCGTCAAGGGCCGCCGCAAGGCCGACACGGTGACGGCGTGGCTCGTTCCCGGTTCGTGGGCCGTGGACAAGCAGATACGCGAGGAGGGGCTCGACAAGATATTGGAGGACGCGGGCTTCGCCATCCGTCAGCCGGGCTGCTCCGCCTGTCTCGCGATGAATGACGACAAGATTCCTGCCGGCAAGTATTCCGTGTCCACGAGCAACCGTAACTTTGAAGGACGCCAAGGTCCCGGCGCCCGTACAATCCTCGCCTCGCCGCTCGTCGCCGCCGCCGCTGCCGTGACGGGAGTGATAACGGACCCGAGGGAGATGATGGGGTAGAAAAGAGGTATTGGCTCCATAACGGAGTGGTGACTCTCTCAAAATAAAGCAAAACCGATGAAACAGAAATTCGACATAATAGCAAGTACATGTGTGCCGCTCCCGTTGGAGAACGTCGACACAGACCAGATAATCCCCGCGCGCTTCCTCAAAGCGACGGACAAGGCCGGCTTCGGCGACAATCTTTTCCGCGATTGGCGGTACAACGAGGACGGAACACCTAAGAAAGATTTCGTTCTCAACGACCCGACATACGGCGGCTGCATCCTCGTGGCCGGCAAGAACTTCGGTTCCGGGTCGAGCCGTGAGCATGCGGCGTGGGCCATTGCGGGCTACGGTTTCCGCGTGGTGATAAGCAGCTTCTTCGCCGACATCCACAAGAACAACGAGCTGAACAACTTCGTCCTGCCCGTGGTGGTGAGTGAGGACTTCCTCGCGGAGCTGTTTGACAGCATCGCCGCCGACCCGAAGACCGTCGTGGAGGTCAATCTTCCGGCGCAGACGGTGACGAACAAGGCAACCGGACGCAGCGAGCAGTTTGAGATTAACGGATATAAGAAGCACTGCCTGATGAACGGTCTCGACGACATCGACTATCTGATAGAGAATAAGGATAAGATCGAACAATGGGAACGGCTCAGCAAGTGAACGGCACCGGCCGCCGCATACAGCCTTTCATCGAGATAATGGACTGCACGCTGCGCGACGGCGAGCAGACCAGCGGTGTCTCGTTTCTGCCTCACGAGAAGCTCCAGATAGCGCGGATGCTGCTGCGCGACGTCAACGTCGACCGCATCGAGGTCGCTTCGGCGCGAGTTTCGGAGGGCGAGAAGGACGCCGTGAAGATGATTTGCCGTTACGCCCGCCAGATTGACATGCTCGACAGGGTGGAGGTGTTGGGCTTCGTTGACGGCCATCTGTCGGTAGACTGGATTGCCGAGTGTGGCGGCCGGGTCATCAATCTGCTGGCCAAAGGGTCGCTGAAGCACTGCAAACATCAGCTCCACAAGACTCCGGAGGAGCACATCGGGGAAATACGCCGTTCGCTGGCGTACGCCGAAGAGCGCGGCATCAGCGTCAATCTCTATCTCGAAGACTGGAGCAACGGCATGAAAGACTCGCCTGACTACGTCTATATGATGGTCGACGCGCTGCGCGATACCAATATAAAGAGGTTCATGCTGCCCGACACGCTGGGCATAATGAACCCGCTGCAGGCCATCGAGTTCTTCCGCAAGATGGTGAAACGCTACCCGGACCTGCACTTCGATTTCCACGCACACAACGACTACGACCTCGCCGTGAGCAACTCGCTCGGCGCCGTTCTCTGCGGCGCACGCGGTCTGCACGTCACGGTCAACGGCCTCGGCGAGCGCTGCGGAAACGCCCCGCTGTCGAGCGTACAGGTGATTCTGAAGGACCAGTTCCACGCCAAGACGAGCATACGGGAGGACCGGCTCAACGACCTGAGCCGATTGGTGGAAGGCTATTCGGGCATCGCCATCGCTCCGAACCAGCCGGTCGTCGGTGAGAATGTCTTCACGCAGGTGGCCGGAGTCCACGCCGACGGCGACAACAAGCGCAATCTCTACTGCAACGACCTCGTTCCGGAGCGTTTCGGCCGCAAGCGCGAGTATGCCCTCGGCAAGACGAGCGGCCGGGCCAACATAGCCCGAAACCTTCAGGAGCTTGGGCTCGAACTGACGCCGGAGCAGACTCAGAAGGTGACGCGCCGCATCACGGAGTTGGGCGACCGCAAGGAGATTGTCACTCAGGAGGACCTTCCGTTCATCGTGAGCGACGTACTGAAGCACAGTACGGCCGACGACCGCGTCAAGCTCGTGAGCTATATGGTCTCGCTGGCCTACGGCCTGAAGCCCATCGCCAGCGTCAAGGTGGAGATTGACGGCCGCGAATATGCTGCCGACGCAACGGGCGACGGACAGTATGACGCCTTTGTGAAAGCGTTGCGCAAGATATATAAGGAGCATCTCGACCGCACGTTCCCGCTGCTGGCCAACTATGCCGTGACCATCCCGCCGGGCGGCCGCACCGACGCCCTCGTCCAGACGGTCATCACGTGGCGCAACGGCGACAAGCTGCTGCGCACCCGCGGTCTTGACGCTGACCAGACGGAGGCTGCCATCAAGGCGACGATAAAGATGTTGAATATGATAGAATAAGTATGTTGCAACAATTAGTTTATACTTTGAACACAGAGACACGGAGATACAGAGGATAATGTTACTCTGTGTCTCCGTGTCTCTGTGTTCAAAAAACTTATTATAAGGTAATAATGGATACTTACTTAAAACAAAAGGATATGAAATTAAAAATCGCAGTTTTGCCCGGTGATGGTATCGGGCCGGAGATAATGAAGCAGGGAGTGGCCGTCATGGACGCCATTGCCGCAAAGTTCGGACACGAAGTGACATACGAGGAGGCTCTGTGCGGAGCGACGGCCATCGACGCCGTCGGCGACCCGTTCCCTGAGGAGACGTTCCGCGTGTGCCGTGAGGCTGACGCCGTGTTGTTCGCGGCCGTAGGCGACCCGAAGTTCGACAACGACCCGACGGCGAAGGTACGTCCCGAGCAGGGACTGCTGGCCATGCGCAAGAAGCTCGGCCTCTTTGCCAACATCCGTCCGGTACAGACGTTCAAATGTCTTGTGCATAAGTCGCCGCTGAAGCCCGAACTGGTCGACGGTGCCGACTTCATCTGCATCCGCGAGCTCACCGGAGGTATGTATTTCGGCGAGAAGTATCAGGACAACGACAAGGCATACGACACCAACTACTACACCCGTCCCGAGGTGGAGCGCATCCTCAAGGTCGGCTTTGAGTATGCCCG
>USFX01000144.1 GCA_900553965.1 uncultured Prevotella sp. | reverse complement strand
GACAGTTTGATATGGTTGCGCCCCGGAGGGGCATCGGGCGCACCATATCAAACTTCATTCGTCCCCTCATTCCTGTCCGCCGTCCCCATGGAAATGGCCGTAAATCAGCCTTGCTTTTGCTTCTCCCGCGATTTCGGCGAGCGTCTGGAGTGTTGCCTCACGCACCTGTTTTACGCTCTTCAGGCGCTTCAGAAGGGCGTCTTTGGTCTTCGGGCCTATGCCGCGGATGTCGTCCAGCTCGCTGTGGAGGGCGTGCTTGGAGCGCTTGTCGCGGTGGAAGGTGATGGCGAAGCGGTGAACCTCGTCCTGAATCTGGGTCAGAAGCCGGAACAGCTCGCTGTCGGTCTTCATGCCGACCACCACGGGCGGGAAGCCGTAGAGCAGCTCGTTGGTCCGGTGACGGTCGTCCTTGGCCAGTCCGGCGATGGGAATCTGCAGATGGAGCTCGTCCTCGACAACCTCGCGGACCACCTCCATCTGCCCACGTCCGCCGTCGGTGATGATGAGGTCGGGCAGGGGCTGGTTTTCCTCCATGAGGCGCGTGTAACGGCGGCGGACGACCTCTTTCATTGACGCATAGTCGTCCGGGCCGGTGACGGTCTTGATGTTGTATTTCCGGTAGTCCTTCTTGCTCGGGCGCATCTTCTTGAAGACGACGCAGGCCGCCACGGCATCGGTTCCGGAGATGTTAGAGTTGTCGAAACACTCGATCTGATACGGCATTTTCGGCAGCCGCAGCATGTCCTGTATCTCCTTCATCAACCGCACCGATTTCTGCTCCGGATTGAGCTTCTCGGCCTGTTTCAGCCGGTCAAAACGATACTGACGGCCGTTCATTATGGACAGGTCGAGCAGCGTCCTGCGGTCGCCGCGTTGCGGAACGGTGAGCGTGACGCCCTCCAGCGGCAGGTCCATCTCGAAGGGCACGATGATCTCCCGTGACGTGCTCCGGAAGCGCTCACGCATCTCCACGATGCCCAGTGCGAGCAGCTCCTCGTCGGTCTCATCGAGACGCTTGCGGTATTCGAACGTGAAAGACTGGTTGATGCTGCCCGAGGCGACGTGGATGTAGTTGATGAAGGCCGTCTTTTCGTCGCTGGCGATGGAGAAGACGTCGACGTTGTTGATGATGTGGCTGACAACCTCGCTCTTCGAGCAGAAGCTGTCGATGAGCAGATACTTCTGCTTGACGGCCTCTGCCTCCTCAAAACGCAGCTCTTCAGCCAGCCGTTCCATCTCGGCGCGCATGTCGCGGAGTATGCCGCGGGTGTTTCCGCGGAGTATCTCGCGGGCCTGGGCCATGCTTTTCTGATATTCCTCGTAGCTCTGGCGGCCGATGCAGGGGCCTCCGCAGTTCTTGATGTGATACTCCAGACAGACGCTGTAACGGCCCTCACGGATGCCCTCCAGCGTCATCGGCTGGCGGCACGAGCGCGGACGGCAGAGCTTCTTGATGAGCTCCAGCACGGCGTACATGGAGCCAAGATGGGAGTAGGGGCCGAAATATGTGCCCCAGCGGCGATTGATTGTTCGTGTCTTGAAGATGCGCGGAAAGGGCTCGTTGGTGACACAGATGCAGGGATAGGTCTTCCCGTCCTTCAGAAGAACGTTGTAACGGGGATTATATTTCTTTATAAGACTGTTCTCCAGCAGCAGCGCGTCCTCCTCCGTGTTGACCACAGTGTAGGATATGTCGTGTATCTTGCTGACGAGAACCTTCGTCTTGAAGCGGTCAACCTCGGTGTGGAAGTAGGACGAGACGCGGCTCTTGAGATTCTTGGCCTTGCCTACATATATAATGGTTCCCTGCTCGTCATAATACTGATAGCTGCCTGGCTTCTCCGGCATGCTGCTGACTATGCCCTTCAGGCGGGCCAGCCGCTTTTCATTCTCTTCTTTAGTCATAGGCCGTAAGTCCTTTATTTAAAGCCGTTTTGATGATTAAAGTTTCACGTGAAACTTGATATTTTAGGAAGTTAAGGAGTTAAAGGGAGTTATCGCTCCCTGCGGTCGCTAAGGAGTCAATCCGATACTCTTGTTGCTTCAATGGGGGCGTTAAGGGATTGAAAGGAGTTATCGCGGTCAGGACCCGCGCGGTAATTCTTGCTTTGCAGGCGGTCATAAATTCTTTGCAGCCGTGGAACGGTAAATCCTCATTGAAGCAACATGAGTATCGGTTTGACTCTTGAGCGGCGTGGCCGCGATAACTCCCTTTAACCCCTTAACTCCTCAAGAACGCTCTTATACCGTTATCAGCGTGCTGACTTCAGTTACATCCTTGAATAAATCGCGTCCGTGGAGACCTTCGTCGGTGATTTCGATGATGAAATTGACGTATGTCTTCTTCGGCGAGAACTTCTGTACGAGGTTGTAGGCCGCCTTCATCGTGCCGCCGGTGGCCAGCAGGTCGTCGTGAAGGAGCACGACGTCGTCTGATGTAATGGCGTCTTTGTGAATCTCAATCGTGTCGCTGCCGTATTCCTTCGTGTAGCTTTCCTGCACCGTTTCAGCCGGGAGCTTGCCCGGTTTGCGGCAAAGCACGACACCGGCGCCCAGACGGACGGCGAGGGCAGAGGCGAGAACGAAGCCGCGGCTCTCTATGCCGACAATCTTGGTGATGCCTTTGTCCTTGTAGATTTCGTAGAGTTCGTTCTCCATGATACGGAGACACTCCGGATTTTTGAACAGTGTTGTGACGTCGCGGAAGTTGATTCCTTTCTGCGGAAAGTCAGGAATGCACCGCAGGTTCTCCATTAATGTTTTGTTGTTCATACTCAGTGAGTTATTGATTTTTGTTCTATTGAATTGTTTCACGTGGAACCCGGCTTGCCATATCTGACTCTGCCGTGTCTCTATATCCTTCTTGTTTCGCGCTTTCGGCTTTGCTGTCTTGCGCCTATACCATTATTATATTGCGCTTGTTGTTTTGTCGTCTTGCGTTTGTTTAGAATCAGTTATCTTCCCATCAGCACCAACATGACGTTGATGTCGCTCGGGGAAATTCCGGGGATGCGGCTTGCCTGTGCCAGCGTCTCGGGATTTATGCGGGCCAGCTTCTGCCGCGCTTCCGTTGACAGCTGCTGCATTGAAGCATAGTCGAATCGTCCTTTAATCTTGATGTTCTCCAGGCGGTGCATCTTTTCGGCCACCATCTGCTCGCGCTCGATATATCCGCTGTATTTTATGCGTATTTCCGCGGCTTCGGCAATCTCTTCCTTGCGGTTCTCCGGACGGTTGAGCGTCTCTCTCAACGACGGCACCAGCTCTGCAAGAGTGGCCATGTTGAGCTGCGGACGGCTGATGAGGTCGATAAGACGGCAGCCTTCGCGGAGTGGGGTGGTGCCCAGATTCTCCAGCGCGCTGTTGATGTCGCGCGGCTTTACGGGTGTGTTTTTGCAGAAACGGATGATTTCTTCGATGTTCCGTTTCTTCTCCATCCACCAGTCGTAACGGTCGCGGCGGGCCAGTCCGAGGTTGTAGGCGCGTTCCGTCAGCCGTGCGTCGGCGTCGTCCTGGCGCAGCAGTATGCGGTATTCGGCACGCGACGTGAACATGCGGTACGGCTCGTCGACGCCCTTTGTGACAAGGTCGTCGATGAGAACACCGATGTAGCTCTCGTCACGGCGCATCACGAACGGCTCGCGTCCGGCGCAGAAGAGGGCAGCGTTGATGCCGGCCACGAGACCTTGTCCCGCGGCTTCCTCATAGCCGGTCGTGCCGTTGACCTGTCCCGCGAAGAACAGACCGCTGACGAGTTTTGACTCAAGAGAATGTTTTAGCTGTGTCGGGTCGAAGAAATCATATTCTATCGCGTAACCCGGACGATAGACTTTGACGTCGCGCAACGCAGGAATCTTGCGTAGCGCGCTAATCTGGATGTCCATAGGTAGGGAGGAAGAGAAACCGTTCAGATACATCTCGTTGGTCTCTTGGCCCTCCGGTTCGAGGAACAGCGGGTGCTGGTCTTTGTCCGGAAAGGTCATGAGCTTGGTCTCGATGGACGGACAGTAGCGCGGACCGATGCTCCGGATCTGACCGTTGTAGAGTGGGGAGTCGGCCAGTCCGCTGCGGAGCGTCTCGTGAACATCACGGTTGGTGTAGCATGTCCAGCACGGAAGCTGGCGCAGGACGCGCTGCGGAGACATGAAGCTGAACTGATGGAAATCCGCTTCACCCTCCTGTATCTCCATGTCCTCGAAGTGAACCGAGCGTCGGTCGATGCGTACCGGCGTGCCCGTCTTCATCCGGGCGGAGGCTATTCCGTGGCGTGTTATGCTCTCGGTGAAATGCGGTACGGCCGGCTCGGCGATGCGTCCGCCCGCCACCATGCGCCGTCCGATGTGCATGAGGCCGTTCAGGAATGTTCCGGCTGTGACCACGACGCAGCGTGCCCGCAGCTCGGCGCCCCATATCGTGCGCACTCCGGCGGCGCAGCCGTGCTCAACGATGAGCTCGTCGGCCTGGTCCTGCCAGATGTCAAGCCCCTCCGTCGAGTCGAGCGCCGAGCGCCACTGCCAGATGAACTTCTCGCGGTCGCACTGTGCCCGCGGGCTCCACACGGCCGGTCCCTTGCTGCGGTTGAGCATGCGGAACTGGATTGCCGTAGCGTCCGTTATGCGGCCCATCTGTCCGCCCAGCGCATCAATCTCCCTTACTATCTGTCCTTTGGCTATACCGCCCACGGCAGGATTGCAGCTCATCTGCGCAATCTTGTTCATGTCCATCGTTATCAGACACGTGCGGGCACCCATGCCCGCTGCCGCCGCTGCCGCCTCGCATCCCGCGTGGCCGCCGCCGATGACCAATACGTCGTATTCCATTTTCATAATTCGCCGGCAAAAATACTCATAAAAAATGATTTTTACCTTAAAAACTTTGATTTATCATTAATTTATAGTAATTTTGCGTTCTAAAAGTACTGATAGAATACCTATTATCAAGTAGCGATACTCATTCTCAAGGAGGCCACGGTGTCTCCGCAATGACTGTGACATAATTTAAGTTTAACAGTTAAATAATTTAATTTCAATCATTTATGTGGTTATTTAATTCATCTATTGGTCGAAAGGTTGTGATGTCCGTCACCGGCGTTGCGCTGATCCTCTTCCTGACATTCCACATGTCTATGAACGTGGTAGCGCTGTTCTCTGGTGACGCTTACAACATGATCTGTGAGTTTCTCGGTGCCAACTGGTATGCCGTGGTGGCAACCCTCGGTCTTGCCGCTCTGGCTGTGGTTCACATCGTCTATGCTTTCCTGCTCACGGCTCAGAACCGCCGTGCCCGCGGAACGGCACGCTATGAGGTGACAGCACGTCCCGGAAAGGTCGAGTGGGCTTCTCAGAACATGCTCGTCCTGGGTATCATCGTCGTGCTCGGACTCGGACTCCACCTGTTCAACTTCTGGTACAACATGATGTTCGCCGAACTGTTCCACATCGCCGACCCGCTCGGAGACCCGGCTGATGGCTACGGCTATATCCGCGAGACATTCTCCTGCCCCTTCTTCACCGTGCTCTACATCGTGTGGCTCGTGGCCCTGTGGTTCCACCTCACCCACGGATTCTGGAGCGCCATGCAGACTCTGGGTTGGAACGGCAAGACCTGGTTCTGCCGCTGGAAGGTCATCGGCACGGTCTACGCAACCCTGCTCGTGCTCGGCTTCCTCGTTGTCGTGTTGTTCTTCGCCGGCCAGTCGCTCTTCTGCTGCGGCAGCTGCGCTGCATGATGCGGAGGTTTCATATAATCCATATACAATATTTAAGAAGATAGAATATTATGGCTAAGACATTAAATTCCAGAATACCCGAAGGCCCCGTGGCCGAGAAATGGACCAACTATAAAGCTCACCAGCGTCTGGTGAACCCCAAGAACAAACTCAAGCTCGACGTCATCGTCGTAGGTACGGGTCTGGCCGGCGCCTCTGCCGCAGCCTCGCTCGGCGAGATGGGCTTCAACGTGCTCAACTTCTGCATACAGGACTCTCCCCGTCGCGCACACTCCATCGCCGCTCAGGGAGGTATCAACGCCGCCAAGAACTATCAGAACGACGGCGACTCCGTTTACCGCCTGTTCTATGATACCGTCAAGGGCGGTGACTATCGTGCCCGCGAGGCCAACGTCTATCGTCTGGCAGAGGTGTCAAACGACATCATCGACCAGTGCGTGGCTCAGGGCGTGCCTTTCGCACGTGAGTACGGCGGCATGCTCGCCAACCGTTCTTTCGGCGGTGCGCAGGTATCACGTACGTTCTACGCCAAGGGACAGACCGGCCAGCAGTTGCTGCTTGGCGCCTACTCTTCGCTGAGCTGCCAGATCAAGGCCGGCAAGGTGAAGCTCTATGCCCGCTACGAGATGGAGGACGTGGTTATCGTCGACGGCCGCGCACGCGGTATCATCGCCAAGAACCTTGTCACCGGCAAGCTGGAGCGTTTCAGCGCCAATGCCGTCGTAATCGCAACCGGCGGATACGGCAACACATACTTCCTTTCTACCAACGCTATGGGCTGCAACTGCTCGGCCGCTATGGCCTGCTACCGCAAGGGAGCCTACTTCGCCAATCCTTCTTACGTCCAGATACACCCGACGTGTATCCCCGTTCACGGCGACAAGCAGTCTAAGCTGACCCTGATGTCCGAGTCTCTGCGTAACGACGGCCGTATCTGGGTGCCCAAGAAGCTGGAGGATGCCAAGAAGCTGCAGGCCGGCGAAATCAAGGGAAGCGACATCCCCGAGGAGGACCGCGACTACTATCTGGAGCGCCGTTATCCGGCCTTCGGTAACCTCGTGCCCCGCGACGTCGCTTCGCGTGCCGCCAAGGAGCGTTGCGACCACGGATTTGGTGTCAACAACACCGGTCTGGCCGTGTTCCTCGACTTCTCCGAGTCAATCAACCGCCTCGGCATCGACCAGATCATGCAGCGTTACGGCAACCTCTTCGACATGTATGAGGAGATTACCGACGTCAATCCCGGTGAGCTGGCCAACGAAATCAACGGCGTGAAGTACTACAACCCGATGATGATATTCCCCGCCATCCACTACACGATGGGCGGTATCTGGGTTGACTACGA
>USFX01000143.1 GCA_900553965.1 uncultured Prevotella sp. | reverse complement strand
ATGATAAGATTCCTGTTGACCGCAATGTCCACATGCTAAAGGATGTCAAGGTCAAGGGACGCCGGCGCTACAGGGATGCCACTTCGGCTTGGGAGAGCGAGCGCCGCGGTGCTTACAGCGCCGTCTTGCGCTATGACTGTACGAAAGCCGCGGAGGAATTTGCAGACCGGGGTGAGAACGCTCCAGGACTGTTCTCGTGGCTGGAGACGAAGAATCCGTTGTTTGATAAGAACATGCCGGGGGAAGATTTAAATCTCGTAACAGGACGTAATCTCATTATATTAGCTCCAAAATCTTCCTCATACGGAAAAGGTGCTGTAGAGGTGGAGGATGTATATGCTTCGATTTCTGCTGTTTATAACTATGATGGGATACGTAAGGAATTGCTTGATGATGGACCTACATATAAAGGTCGTCCGATGGTTATCATTCTGAACAATGAGTTTTATACTATTAGTAATTGTCCTACCGCAATTAAAGGTGAAAATTTTTCTTGTATTCCCGATAGCCCTTCAACTATGCTTCCTAACGACTTGAGTGACTGTAAAGCCGTCTATATATCGGAAAGCAATGACATTTGGAAGAATTACGTATCTGCCATCGGATTGTCATCCTATTCTCCCGCAACGCTTTTCATCTACACCCACCGTCTGACCAAGGTCAAGAACAAAGGCGTCCGCCGTACGTTCTTTGACGGCTACAGCAAGGCTGAGACGTTCGACATGCCGGACTACAGCCTCCTGCCGCCGATGGAGGACCATCGCCGTACGCTCTACTGGAACCCGAACGTCGAAACAGACAAGAACGGACGGGCGCGGATAGAGTTCTACAACAATTCGACGTGCCGACAGATTGTTGTTTCGGCAGAGACGATAACCAAGGATGGTAAGGCTGTGGTCTACAGACAGGCAGGGCTGGAAGATGGCGAATAAGCCATTATCTGAACGCATGTCACTTTTGGGAATTAATGCGCAAAGCAATAAAACGACTATTGATGGGAACATTCATCTACGCCTTATTCATGTTATTTCTGCTCACAGCTTCGGTTTTTGCCGTGAGCAGAAACTTCATGGACATGTTCGTGGAAACAAAATGGTATGCCACACTGACCATAGTCATTGCCGGAGTTGCATGTGCGGCAATCTATATGCTATTCCATCCGAGCCGGCCATGCCGTATATGGAAGACCGATATCTTCGAACTCAGTGTCGTCACGGTCTCAACTTCACAGGCCGTTTTCTTCCTGATGCAATACTCTGGGATATGTTCCGGTTACGGACCATATACATCAGGGAGTTTTGAGAATACGGCAGGATTGGCCTCGTGCGTATGTTTCAGTCTCCCGCTTGGATGGCGATGGCTGACTTCGTTCAAGCAAAAAAGGATGACAGTATGCCGGCGTATAGCCGTCAGTGCTTTTCTTTTGTGTAAGATTGTCGGTGCTGTGGCCGTCGGGTGTTCCGGTTCGAGAACAGGACTGCTTTGCATGACCATAATGTTGGGGATATATCTCCTGCGCGGCAAAAAGAAAGCCATGCTGATGGTTGTTCCAACGGCTGGTGCCGTCGCGTTGGTGCTGATGTTTGCCGTAAAGACAGATTCAAGCCGTGGACGTTGGTTCATCATCCAACGGACGCTGGAATTGATTGCCCGCAGACCATTTACGGGCTGGGGCAGCGGAGGGTTTGACGCCCGCTATATGGAGGTTCAAGCCGACTATTTTGCGGCAAATCCGGAAAGCGGATATGTCATGCTGGCTGACAATGTGCGACATCCTTTGAATGAATTTCTGCTTGTCACTGTCAATTACGGTCTTGTGGGACTTGCCGTTGTGCTTGCAGTGCTTGGCTTCATCATCGCCCATTATCTGCGCCATCGTTCGGAGGAAGGCTTTACAGGCATGATGGTCATGACTGCCATCACGACATTCTCACTTTTTTCTTATCCTTTTCTCTATCCGTTCACATGGCTGATGGCTGTTTTTGCCGTTGTCTGTATAGTCAAAACGCGGTTGCCGTTCCGTCGTACCGTATGCCTCGCGTCACTGGCCATAACAGTCTCAGCGGCGTGGATGATTGTGGAGCGTATGAAGATGTCCGTAGAGTTCTGTCGTTTGCAGAATAAAGCGAGATACAGCCGTGCCCGCAGGATGTTGCCTGACTATGGCCGGCTGTATCCCCGGATGAAGACTGACTATCGCTTTCTTTACAACTACGCCGCCATGCTGTATGACGCAGGTCATTATGACGATGCTCTCCGGGCAGTCGGCAAGTGTAGCATCCTGTTGGCTGACTATGACATATCTCTGCTGCGTGGTGACATTCTTCGCGAACAGAATAATCACGATACTGCCATCGCTGCTTACCGGCGTGCCCATCTGATGTGTCCCAACCGTTTCATCCCGTTGTATGAAATGGCCAGAATCTACGAGGGGACCGGTCGTCGGAAAGAAGCAAAGACCGTGGCAGAGGTTATTGTCGGAATGGATGTGAAAGTACCGTCAAGAGAAGTTGAAGAGATAAAGAGCGAGATGAAACGTATTGTCTGCGGTAGATGACGGACGAACGGCTTTTCTTTTAGTTTTGGTTTCAGCCGATAGCAGGAAAAGGCTTTGTTATGTTATATGGCTACGTAGGAAAACTGTTGTTATCTTCCCCATACCTCTAAAAAACGTTAAGCCCAGACATTATTATTCCCGCCGATGGTCTGGAGTTCGTCTTTTTGTATTAATTTTGCATCTGTTAAGGTTCGCATAACAGCGATTAAAAGGGAATGGTGGTGAAAATCCCCAACTGTCCCGCAGCAGTGAGTTCCTTTGAACGCCTCTGACAGCAAGTCCACTGTTTTCACCGGAAGTGAAAATGGGAAGGAGTCTGAGGCTGGAACGAAGTCTGAAGACCTGCCTTGCAGATAGACTAAAGCTGAAATTCCTCGGAGTAAGGAAGCCTGAAGCGTCCATGACATTTACGATTAACGACACTGCAGTCCGCAAATGCGGACACAATCGGCGCGGGTTTCGTCTTAGGGATTACTACGGTCTGTCAGTAACGCTGTAGAACCGTACGTGTATTATTATATAAGTTTATTTATGGACAAGTCCCGGCCGTGAGGTCGGGACTTGTCCATATATGGCGGTTATAATGGAAGTATATCTTTCCAAATCATTTCCTGAGCCGTAAGGAAACCGGGGCCACTCGTCGCTTCATTGGTTTTCTTTGGCGTAGCCCTCATAATAGTATGACTGTTCAATGCCTTTGAATATGACATCCCGGTCGTCGATTCTGTCAGTCAGGGCCGGCTGCAGAAGAAAGCGAAGCTCCAGATCGTTGACGGGGCTGCGTTCCATGGCCTGAAGATAGAGGTCCTTGTCGACCGTTCGCCAGTCGACCACCTCCCTGAGGTTTTTCTTTAGAATAAGGTCAAGCCAAATTCTTGTCGACCGCCCATTTCCCTCCATGAAAGGATGGGCTATGTTCATTTCCACATATTTGGCGATGATTTCTTCAAAAGTCGTTTCCGGCATTTTTCCGATGACGGGAAGTATGGCGTCGAGGAACATGGAGTTTGCAAACCGGAAACCGCCTTTCGCTATGTTCTGAGTACGGATTTTTCCGGCGAACACATAAAATCCGTCAAACAGATAGCGGTGTATCTGACACAATCCTTCGGCCGTTCCGACTTCAATACTGTCAATATCGCCAGTCTCGAACAGAGCTTTGGCCTTCACAAGACTCTGTTCGTCGATTTCATACTGTTCACTTCGTTTCACCATAAACAACTTGCCGTTTGTACTTGTTCTTTGCAAATATATCATATTTCCCCGACATTTCAAAGCGATTGGCGACAGAAAAATAATCCCGTTCGGAAATTTTGATGTACTTTTGCATGACTTATAAACGAACAGGAAACATACCGTAAAATCAATCCGAAGTTATGGAAATATCAGAATTGTATGACATCTACGCCGCCAGTCCCGGACTGACGACCGACAGCCGCGACTGTCCCGCGGGCTCAATCTTCTTCGCCCTCAAGGGAGCGTCGTTCGACGGCAACCGTTTCGCCGCCGCCGCGCTGGAGAAAGGCTGCGCGTGGGCTGTGGTGGACGAGCCGGAATATGCCGCGGACCCGCGCTGCATCCTCGTCGACGACTGTCTGAAGACGCTCCAGCAGCTGGCCCGTCATCACCGTCGCCGGTTCACCATTCCCGTCGTCGGCATCACCGGAACCAACGGAAAGACGACCACCAAGGAGCTCGTCTCGGCCGTTCTGGCACGCCGTTACCGTGTCCTTCACACCGAAGGCAACTTCAACAACGACATCGGTGTGCCGAAGACGCTCCTGCGCATCACGCCGGACCACGAGATTGCCGTCGTAGAGATGGGTGCGAGCCACCCCGGCGACATCCGCACACTGGTCGAGGTGGTTGAGCCGACCTGCGGACTCATCACCAACGTCGGCCGTGCCCATCTTCAGGGATTCGGTTCGCTGGAGGGCGTGATACGTACGAAGGGCGAGCTGTATGACTATCTTCGCGGCCGCAAAGACAGCGTGACGTTCATCAACACGGACAATCCTCATCTGCTGTCCATCGCCGGCGGGCTGCCCCGCACGGTGACCTACGGCCGAGGCGAGGCGGCTGCGGTGAGAGGCGAGGTCATCGACTGCGCTCCGTTCCTCCGTTTCCGCTGGCGGGCTGAGGCTGCAGGAGACGCGTGGCATGAGGTCGGGACCCATCTCATCGGCGCCTATAACATGGACAACATGCTGGCCGCAATCACCGTCGGCCTCCATTTCGGGGTCGCTCCGGAGGACATCTGCCGCGCGCTGGAGGACTATGTTCCCGGAAACAACCGCTCCCAGCTCACCGTGACCGCCCATAACCGTCTCATCGTCGACGCCTACAACGCCAACCCGACGAGCATGACGGCCGCGGTGGAGAATTTTCGCGACATGACGGCCGACGGAAAGATGGCCATCCTCGGCGATATGGGCGAGCTGGGCGATGTCAGCGCCGAGGAGCACCGCCGTGTGGTCAAGCTACTCATGGACGCCGGCATGAAGGACGTGTGGCTTGTCGGAAGCGAGTTCGGACGCACGGAATGTCCGTTCCGCAAGTTTGCCGATGTCGATGAAGTGAAGGCAGTCCTGGCCACCGGACGACCAGAAGGACGCTGCATACTCATCAAGGGCAGCCACAGCACGCGTCTCTACGAACTGCCCGGATTGCTCTGATGATTTTACTACACGGCTCACGTAACAGTGTTACACGGTCCATGTAACGGTGTTACACGGCTCATGTAACGGTGTTACGCGGGCCGTGTAACAACATCAACATACTTACCGGTCTTGCTTGACAGTTTCTGTACTTAAGCACTATGTTGCTTTACAATGAACATTTTTATCACTAAGAGATTTCTCATCTGTATGTTAAATGAACGGGCCGTGCCCTGACGGTCAGATTGACACGCCGCCAATTCCCATCAAAAAAATCCGGCTCACGTAGTTTTGGAATTACAGATAATCTTCCCAAACTACGTGAGCCGGATTTTCTTTTGTTCTTCCGGTTGCCGCTCTAAATGCGAGCCGGCCGTCTTATTTCGCCTCGTCGTCCTTCGGCCGCGGCTCCTTCTTGGCGAGCATGACGACCTTATAGACAAAGTCGGTCACCCAACGCTGGGAGAAACCGAGCCGCTTGTCGTATTCGCGGATGGCCACTACGGTCTTCAGGACGCCCGGGTCGGTGTAGTTGTTCTTCGTGAAGATGTCGTTGACGGTCTTCTCCGTCATGGTGTACATGGCCTTCTTGAAGAATCCCGGCAGCCGGAGCTTGAACTTCATGAGATTGCCCATAAGCATCATCAGGTCCTGAGTGAAGTTCTGGAACTGGACGAGATAGACCTGAATGTCCTGAATCTTGCGGCAGTTGCGGCGCAGACTCTGGTCTATCTCCTTGAAGAAAGAGTCGTCCATAGCGTAGATTTCCTTCAGCATCTTGCGGCAACGGGCTTTCTCGCCGATGCCCAGCCTGTTGTTGACGGTGGGTACGCGCAACGTTGTCTTGAACACTCTCAAATCCGGCAGCATGGCCAGATTGGTGATGCCGAGGTCTGCAGCGATGGCCGCCTGGAAATAAACACGTATCAGGGTCATGAAATCTTCCATTCCGCCGGTCTTCGACTCTTCCTCAGCTTTCTTGCCGAACAGTTTTGAAAATATACTCATAATTTTGTCTTTTAGCTTCATTCACGCCACCTTACGCTATCTTCCGCGGCACGGAGAGGCCGCCGGAAACATGCCACGGGCTGACATGGATTGAGATTTACGGGTGCAAAGTTAAGGATTATTCCGCACATTCTAATTAAATTCCATTATAAATAATGGTATTAATAAAATAAATTCTTACCTTTGCAGCGATTTCCTAACATTAAAATGCGATTTCTATGAAAGGTATCGTTCTGGCCGGTGGCAGCGGTACGCGGCTGTACCCCATCACCAAGGGCATCAGCAAGCAGCTGATACCCATCTTCGACAAGCCGATGATATACTATCCCATCTCCGTCCTCATGCTGGCCGGAATACGTGAGATACTAATCATCAGCACTCCCGACGACCTCCCCGGATTCCGCCGTCTGCTGGGTGACGGAAGCGACATGGGCGTCAGTTTCAGCTATGCGGAACAGCCGTCGCCCGACGGACTGGCCCAGGCGTTCATCATCGGAGCCGATTTCATAGGAACGGACGATGTCTGTCTCGTGCTCGGCGACAACATCTTCTACGGCAGCGGATTCTCCGGCATGCTCCGCCAAAGCGTAGCCAACGTCGAGACGGAAGGCAAGGCCACCGTCTTCGGCTACTATGTCAACGACCCGGAACGCTACGGCGTGGCCGAATTCGACGCCGACGGCAACTGTCTCTCTATCGAGGAGAAGCCTCAGCACCCCAAGTCAAACTATGCCGTCGTCGGACTCTACTTCTACCCCAACAGCGTCGTCTCAATCGCACGCACCATCCGACCCAGTGAACGCGGCGAACTGGAGATTACGTCGGTCAATCAGGAATATCTCCGTCGCGGCCAGCTCAAGGTCCAGACGCTCC
>USFX01000142.1 GCA_900553965.1 uncultured Prevotella sp. | reverse complement strand
GGCACCGATGACGGCCACCCGACGGCCGTTGCGCACGGGTCGGACAACATGTATATAGTTCTCCTGAAAGGCCATCTCGGTGATGGCGGCCTCGTTCTCGCGGTTCGTCGTCGGCTCGTGGGCCATGAGATTGAGCACGCACGCCTTTTCGCAGAGTGCCGGGCAGATGCGCCCGGTGAACTCGGGGAAATCGTTGGTCGCGTTGAGCAGCCGGTAGGCCATCTCATAGTCGCCCCGTGCCAGGGCGTCGTTCCACTCCGGCGGCTTGTTGCCCAACGGGCATGCCCAGTGGCAGAACGGCACGCCACAGTCCATGCAGCGCGATGCCTGTGTCCGCCGGTCCTTACTGTTGAGCGTCTGCTCCACTTCGCCGAAATCATGAATCCGGTCGTGTATCGGTCTATATCCCGCCTCCTGGCGGTGGATTGTCAGAAAATTGTCGTTCATATATGAAGCCCCTCCCAGCCTCCCCAAAGGGGAGGTGAAGGGATTGTTTTGTTGATTACTATTCTTTTGTTATCTCGTTTTCGCATCTTCTACTGTCAGACACCCGCCCTACTTCATCGTCATCCACGCTGTCTCCTCCCCCCCTTGGGGAGGTCGGGAGGGGCCCTTAATAGTCTCTCTGCATGTCCGCTATCTTCTGCTTCAGCTTGTTCATCTGCTCCTCCTGCAGCACACGCTTATACTCTATCGGCACGACCTGGATGAAGTCGCCGACGTAGCGGTTCCAGTCGTCGAGCATCGTGCGGGCCAGCTTCGAGCCCGTGTAGAGATAGTGCTGGCGGATGAGCTCATGAAGCTCCTTGCGGTAGCTGCTGTCCTCGACGAGGTTGATCTCGACCATATCCATGTTGCAGAAGTAGTCGAAGTTGTGGTTCTTGTCCCACACATAGGCCACACCGCCGCTCATTCCGGCGGCGAAGTTGCGGCCCGTCTCGCCGAGCACGACCACGCGGCCGCCCGTCATATACTCGCAGCAGTGGTCGCCGGCGCCCTCGATGACGGCTATCGCGCCGGAGTTGCGCACGCCGAAGCGCTCGCCGACCTTTCCGTTGACATAGAGCTCGCCGCTCGTCGCACCGTAGAGACCGGTGTTGCCGGCGATGATGTTGTCCTCGGCGGAGAAGTTGCTACGTACCGGCGGGAGTATCGCGATGCGGCCGCCGCTGAGTCCCTTGCCGAAGTAGTCGTTGGCCTCGCCTTCGAGCTTGAAGCTGACACCCTTGACGAGGAACGCTCCGAAGCTCTGGCCGGCCGAGCCCTTGAACTTGACGTTGACGGTGCTGTCGGGCAGTCCGTCGCCACCGTAGCGGCGCGCGATGAGTCCGCTGAGCATGACGCCCGCGGCGCGGTCGGTGTTCTTGATGGCGTAGTCGAGATTGACCTCCTCCTGCATCTCGATAGCGCGCTGTGCCGAATGGATTATGCGGCGGTCGAGCACATCGTCGAGGTCGGCGGGCAGGTCGGCCACGTGGTGGATGGCATTGCCGTTGTCGGGGCGGTGGAGAAGACGGGTGAAGTCGAGCTTATCGGAAGCCGCAGGGCTTCCCCCCTTGGGAGATTGAGAGGGCTGAGCCTCCACCAGCTCCGTCCGGCCCACAATGTCCTCCAGCCGGGTGTATCCCATCTCGGCCAGATACTCGCGCACTTCCTGAGCGAGGAACGTGAAATAGTTGACGAGATATTCATAGCGGCCCATGAAATGCTTGCGCAGTTCGGGGTTCTGCGTCGCCACGCCCATCGGGCAGGTGTTGAGATTGCACTTACGCATCATCACGCAACCGAGCACGATGAGCGCCAGCGTGCCGAAACTGAACTCCTCGGCACCGAGCAACGCCATCAATATGACGTCGCGGCCGGTCTTCAGCTGGCCGTCGACCTGCAGCCGGACCTGTCCGCGCAGTCCGTTCATGACGAGCGTCTGCTGCGTCTCGCTGAGTCCTATCTCCGGCGAGATGCCCGCAAAGCGCATGCTCGACGCCGGACTGGCACCCGTTCCGCCCTCCGCACCGGAGATGACGATGAGGTCTGCCTTGGCCTTGGCCACGCCTGCGGCAATCGTTCCCACGCCGCTCTCGGCCACGAGTTTGACACTGATGGCAGCCTTGGGGTTGACGTTCTTCAGGTCGAAGATGAGTTGGGCGAGGTCTTCAATGGAATAGATGTCGTGGTGGGGCGGCGGCGAGATGAGCGATATGCCGGGAATGGAGTGGCGCGTGCGGGCGATGACCTCGTTGACCTTGAAGCCCGGCAGCTGTCCGCCCTCGCCCGGCTTGGCTCCCTGGGCGACCTTTATCTGAATCTCCTCGGCGTTGACGAGATATTCCGTCGTCACGCCGAAGCGTCCCGACGCCACCTGCTTTGTCTTCGACGACAGCGAGATGCCGTCGCGCGTCGCGGTGAAACGCTCGCTGTCCTCACCGCCCTCGCCCGTATTGGAGCGTCCGCCGATCTTGTTCATGGCCAATGCGATGGCCTCGTGGGCCTCCTTGCTGAGCGCTCCGAAGCTCATGGCGCCCACGACGAAGTGTTTCATGATGGCCTCGACGGGCTCCACCTTTTCGATGTCGATGGGATTGCGGCGGAAGCCGAAGAAGTCGCGGATGAAGATGGGTTTGTCCTTTCCGTCGACAAGCCGCGTGAACTCCTTGTATTTCTCGTAGCTTCCCGTGCGCGTGGCGAGCTGGAGCGTCGCAATCGTCTCAGGATTCCAGGCGTGGCGGATGCCGTCGCGGCGCCAATGGAACTGGCCGTGGTTGGGGAGGAAGCTCTGGTCTTTCAAGTCAGAAGTATGAGTGATGAGGTCAGAGGTATGATTACCTTTTGTTGGCGTACCACCGTTCTCCGGACTCTGTACGCCGCCATTCGTCCGGCTTGCATCGGTAATCATACCTCTGTCATCTGCACTCTGACCTCTTAACTGTACTCGCGCTATCGCGTCACGTGCTATCGTCTCCAGCCCGATGCCGCCGATGGTCGACATCTCCGTACCGAAATAGGTCTTCAGGAGGCTCTCGGAGAGACCGATGCTCTCGAATATCTTAGCACCGCGGTAGCTGCGGATGGTCGATATGCCCATCTTGGCCATGATCTTCAGCAGGGCTTTCTTCAATGCTTTTATGTAGTTGGCCTCGGCCGTCTCGTAGTTTTCCTGTATCTTGCCGCGCCGGACGAGGTCGTCGAGTATGGCGAAGGCCATATACGGACACAGCGCCGACGCACCGTAACCGAGCAGCAGGGCGGCGTGCATCGTCTCGCGTATCTCGCCGCTTTCGACTATCAAGGCCGTCTGGACGCGCTTGCCGACGGAGATGAGATAGTGGTGAACGGCGCTCACGGCCAGCAGCGAGGGGATGGCGGCATGGTCGCGGTCGATGTCGCGGTCGGTCAGGATGATATAGTTGTAGCCCGCGTCGACGCTTCGCTCAGCCTCCTTGCACAGCGCGTCGAGCGCATCGCGCAGACCGTCGGCACCTTTCGCACACTCAAAGAGTATGGGGAGCTTGACGGTATTGAAACCTTTGTAGCGTATGTTGCAGAGTATGTCGAGCTGAGTGTTGTTCAGAATGGGATGCGGCAGGCGCACCATCTTGCAGTTTGATTCGTCCGGATTGAGGATGCCCGAACCTACACGGCCGATATATTCGGTCAGCGACATGACGAGACTCTCGCGTATGGAATCGATGGCGGGGTTGGTCACCTGGGCGAACTGCTGGCGGAAATAGTTGAAGAGCAGCTGCGGACGGTCGGACAGTACGGCCAGCGGCGTGTCGTTGCCCATCGCCGCCGTCGGTTCCTGACCGCCAACGCACATCGGGACGATGGTGCTGTCGATGTCCTCGGCGCCGTAGCCGAACATGAGTTCGTGCTCCAGCAGATTGTCAACGTCGTTGCGCACCTTGCGTCCGCTGCGGAGTTTCTCCAGCTGTATGCGGTTGGTGGAGAGCCACTGGCGGTAAGGATGTTCGGCAGCCAGCCGCTCCTTGATTTCGCCGTCGTAGTAGATGCGGCCCTCCTGAGTGTCGATAAGCAGTATCTTTCCCGGCTGCAGACGCCCCTTCTCGGCTATCTCGCTCGGGTCGAAGTCCATCACGCCGACCTCCGACGCCACGACCATCATGTCCTTCTTGGTGATGGTGTAGCGCGCCGGACGCAGACCGTTGCGGTCAAGCATACCTCCGGCATAGCGGCCGTCGCTGAAGAGCAATGCCGCGGGGCCGTCCCACGGCTCCATCAGGATGGAGTGATATTCGAAGAAAGCCTTCAAGTCCTCGGAGATGGGGTTCTTGTCGTTGAAACTCTCGGGCACAAGCACGCTCATGGCGTGGGGCAGCGAGAGCCCGCTCATGACGAAGAACTCCAGCACGTTGTCCAGACTGGCGGAGTCGCTCATGTCGGGCTGGACGATGGGTGATATGTCGCGGATGTCGCCGAGCGCCTCGGAACTGAGCACGCTCTCACGCGCCTTCATCCAGCCGCGGTTTCCGCGGATGGTGTTAATCTCGCCGTTGTGGGCCAGAAGGCGGAACGGCTGGGCGAGACTCCATGTGGGAAATGTGTTGGTTGAGAAGCGGGAATGGACGAGGGCGAGGCCGCTGGTGAAATAGCTGTTGGTCAGGTCGGGGAAATACTGCCTCACCTGCATGCTCGAAAGCATGCCCTTATAGACGATGTTCTTGCTTGAAAGCGAACATATATAGAAGTCTTTGTGACGGACCCGGCGCTCGATGCGCTTGCGTATTATATATAATGTGCGTTCAAAGACGGACACCCGGTCGTCGGTCACGCCTGTGATGAACACCTGACGGATGGCGGGCTCGCTGTCGAGCGCCGACAGTCCGAGACATTCGGGATTGGTAGGAACCGTGCGCAGGTGCATCAGCGAGAGGCCCTCGCGCTCGATTTCCTCGATCATGACCGAGAGTATCTTCTGCTGTTCCGCCTCGTCCTTGGGCAGAAAGACGAGTCCCGTGCCGTATTTTCCCTTCTCGGGGACGGGAATGCCCTGCAGAAGAATAAACTCATGGGGTATCTGGAGCATGATGCCCGCTCCGTCGCCGGTCTTGTTGTCGGCGCCTTCGGCACCACGATGGCGCATGTTCTCCAACACCTTCAGGGCGTTGTCGACCAACTCGTGGCTCTTGTTACCGTGAATGTTGACCACCATGCCGACGCCGCACGCATCGTGCTCGTAGCCGGCATTGTACAATCCATTTACCATATTTAGTTGCATTAAGTTTGTCTTAACCTTCAAATGACTTACATTTTGTTTGCAAAAGTACTAATAAATGTTGCAACATGACAACATCACGGCGCTAATAATACGACGTTTTGGGGCAATGGTTATAATACGATTGATATATCGCAGATAATATTTCTATTTGAAAGCATATTTCCATAATATGCTTTCAAATTGCAAATAATGACCAAAAATAAGATTTTCAAGATGGTAAATAGCGTGGGAACACGACATGAAAGATCAGGACCGATGGCACATTCATCCTGTAACGGATCTGTAACCATAAAATCCTGATTCAAGAACTCCTCGCTAACCGCAGACCGGCCAGCTCACAATTCACGCCTCCTAATCACTAATTACTCAAACACATATCTCACGCTGAACATCACCCGATATGTCGAAGCCGCGCTGACATAGTCGCGGAAAGTCGTCAGGTGGCGCTCGCCGTTGACGAGATTGTATGTATAAGAACCGTCGGACCCGTTGCTGCCGTTGCCCGGACGGTAGGTCAGGAGGCTACCGGAGGTCAGCTGTTTGTACAGACCCCAGCTGCGGTTGAGCAGATTCGGGAGGTTCGCTATGTCGCATCCGAGCTGCAAGGTGTGGCGCCGGGTGCCGACGTTGAGCGAGATGTCGTGGGTGAAACGGAAGTCCAGCTGATGATGCCACGGCATACGGCCGCCGCCCCGCTCCGCATATCGTCCCTTGCGCGTCTTCAGATAGCCGTCCTGGCAGACGTATGTCCAAAAGTCGTCGCGCTGCATGTCCGCCGTGTAGGTCTGGCGGCTGCCATCCTCTGCGATGAAAGTGCCGTTGTCGGTGAAGTTCCAGCTGTCGAGTTCCTCGCGTGAGGCCGGAACACGGATAAGATTGCCGGGAGCCGAGACATCGCCCGTGACATTGCCCGTGAAGATATAGGAGAACCGCGTATATGAGTAGTTGCCCATATATCCGTGCTCCCCGCCGTCATAGACGAGGCCGAACGACGAGGCATGATGACGGCCCGTCTTCATCCGGTAGCTCACCGAGACGAGCACGCGGTTGGGCGCGACATAGGTCGCATAGCCCGTCTCGGCGTCGTTGACCGCACCGATGGAATTGCGGTATTGCACGTAAGCCGACGATACCTGGTCGCCGATGCCCTCGCTGTAGCTCTTCGCGCCGGCACGGGTGTAGGCCGCCGAGACATCAAGCCCGAAGCGGAAGTGCCGCCGGAGCTGCGCCGTCACGGCCCAGTAGTAAGCCCGGTGACCCGCATTCTCAATCACATAGGCCTGATTGCGGCCGTAGGTGCTCATGTAGCGCCGCGTGTCATAGTCGCTCAGGCGTATCTCCGACTCGCCGTCCCAATAGACATTGCGGTTCGAGACGACGCAGGGGTTCATGTCGCGGTTGCAGACACCCTCCAGCGTGAAGTCGACGTCGTACGGCAACCGCGTGTCAAAGGCCAGCGACATCTTCCATGTCCGCGGCATGCGCAGCCCGTCGCTGAGAATCGTCGGCCCCGTGGGAACGGCAGTCCGGCTTTCCGCCCCGATGGCCGTGAGCATTTCCCTCCGGTCCATGGTCAGTGCCGGATAGCGGTCGCCGGCCGCTGCGTAAGCACCCTTTCCGGCCTGCTCGTTGTCGGGACTGACATAGAAGTAGGACGTCTGGCCCATGCCCGAGTTGCCGACGGCCGATATGAGCCATACGAAAGGCATGCGGCCGACGAACAGACCCGTTCCGCCGCGCAGGACGTAGCGGTTGTCGCCTGTGATGTCCCAGCGGAAACCGAGCCTCGGCGACAGGCTGACGCTCGTCTCCGGAACATTGTCCGTCCGGAAATGACTGCCGCCGAAGTCAAGCTCATGGTACCCGTCGTTGTAGTTGTCCTTCAGCGCCGGATAGACGGGGCGCTC
>USFX01000141.1 GCA_900553965.1 uncultured Prevotella sp. | reverse complement strand
TTGCTCAGGAACTTATAAATAAAGTTAAATTATAGTGTTGCGGAATTAAGGATTTATATAACTTTGCAACCGAATAATGACGCTATCGGAAAACCTTATGCGCAAATACTTTACGTTATCCATTGAGCATAATATAAAAAGTAGAATATAATAATTATACTAACTAAAAAAAGCATTATTTATGAAGAAAGTTTTATCTTTAGCTCTGCTTCTGATGACATCGTTCGGTGTCAGCGCACAGGAAGTGAGAAAACTGTGGAACTTCGACAATGGCTTCAGCCAGACAACGCCGGACAACCTCGCCGGAGACACGGAAGGCTGGACAGACCAATCTGCCAAAGGATTTTTTGAGGGAAAAGCCCGTGCCGCTGCCGGCCAGCTGACCTGTAAGGTAAACGGAGAAGACTGGGTCATCCCTGAGACCGCCGGTCTTGTCTTCGGTTACGTGAGCAACCAGCACATCAACATCCAGTTTGAGTCAGCAGCACTGGGCCCTCACGTCTGGCTCAACGGTAAGAAAGGTGAAGACTGTGTGACAATACCGCAGGTTCCCGCCGGAGAAAAGATCACCATTACCTACAGCTCGCACAAGGACACCGAGGCACGCGGTTTTGAGATCAAGACAGCCGGCGTCGTAAGCGCAGAGGACAACACGACGACAAAGTTTACCACAAAAGGAAAGGAAACCGTTGTCCTCATCAACAACAATTCCGAAGCCGTTGACGTAAAGCTGCAAGCCACCAACGGTATGCACTTCCACTATATCTGCGTCGGCGATGAGCCCACGGGTGAAAGCAGCACGAAGGTCGCATATCTCTATGATTCAAGCTATCCTGGCTATGACCTCAGCGCAGACGCTATCCACAACGCTATCGCCGAGTATCTTCCCAACCAGATCAGCGACGCCAAAATCTTAGACATCGACATCAGCACTACCGAGAAAGTCGACCTCGACTCACTCCGCAAGCTCGACGTCGTGGTAATCAGCAACGCCATCAACCCCGCAACACCCTACGTCAACACCATCAAGAGCGCAATCGCATACGTGCCGATGCTCAACCTGAGCACGAGCCTCTATGAGACATGGGGCTACGGCAAAGCCACACAGAGCGAGAGCAGCACCCTCAACGTCGGCGCAAAGGCCCAGGAGTCACCCATCTTCCTCGACGAAATGGGAGAAACAATCCTTGACGAGGGAACATTCGCTCTCTATTATGAGACACCCGTGATTGGTTACACCGCTGAGGAAGGCTCTTATTTCGCAAAAGACAGCGTATGGGCAAAGACAAGCGACGGCATCAACGCAATCCACGTACATAACGGCGAGCGCAACGCATACATGATGTTACCGACCATCTTCGGAAAAGACGATGACGCTACAGGCATAGTGGAAATGATGCTTCCGTCGGTAATTTCAATGCTGAATGAGACGAAGAGAGACATGCAGAACACTGCCAGACCCTCTATCAGCCAGACTTTCCACCATCTGACAACGACAGTAAGCATGAAATGCTCAACGAAGAATTCCGTAATTTACTACACAACCGACGGAACTGAGCCGACAATGGAAAGCACTGTCTATACCGAACCGTTCGAAATCAACACCACCGGTATCACCGTGAAAGCCATCGCAATGGCTGACGGCTACTCTCTCAGCGATGTGGCCAGCGTTGACATCGCAATCCACAAATTAGCAGAGTCTCCCACTATCTCCGTTGTGGAGAACGACGGCAATACCGAAATCACCCTCATCCCGGCTCACGAAGGCGACGTTATCCTCTATAACTTCACCGAAAGCAACCTTGCAACAGCATCTTCTGCTTACGACGGCAACCCCATCACCGTAACAAAGCACACGACCATCACGGCCATGACAGCCGAGCAGGGTGAATATCTGCAGTCCGAAACCGTATCGCAGTTCGTAAATGTCAAGAACGAGAAAGTCCGCCTTGACGTCGTTTCACACCTTGATGCAGCCAAAGCCGATTGGCCCAACGGATACTTCAACGGCAAGAACGGGCACGCTTACTATAGTGACATCATCACTGGTACGGACGAAGAAGGCAATGCCATCTACGAGCCCGCCAACGAGCTTGTCAACGTCAACCCGCTGAAAGGCTGGGAAGTCAGCACATACTCTCAGGTTATGCTGTGGCAGAACAACACCCCGTCCCACAACGTCGGTGACGGCGGCGGCTACAACCCCGAAACAGCTCTTGACGACAGCAAAGATATAACTTCAAACTGTCTCTCATTCAGCAAGAACGGCGTTGCCAACTCTGACGGCGTTGCCGGCCCCGACTTCACAGGTTGGATTCAGAGCACAGAGGCTTTCCAGGGTCCGTTCGACCTCGTTGCGTTCGTCGCAACATCCGCAAGCGGTGCGGTTGACGCTTTCGCATACGTAACAACCGACACACTGAGCGGCAATTGGACAGAGCTCGGCAAACTCGAGACCGGCTCCGTAAAGCGTATTTGGAAGCAGACCGTATTAGGCTATGAGGGCACGGACAAGGTCTTCGTCAAGATTTGCGGCAAGAACGGCGCTTGCGTCTTCGACATCTACATCAAGAACGAGGGCGAGCTGTCGAAGGACTACATCACCGGCATCAAGAACGTGAACGCCGGCAAGGCTGCCGAGGGTGAGGTCATCCGCACGATGGTCTACAGCCTCAACGGCACGCTGCTTGACAAGGCTGGCAAGGGCATCAACATCATTAAGGAGGTTTATGCCAACGGCGCTGTCAAGACAAAGAAGGTCATGATTAAATAATCAACAGTTTTCAAGTAAGCGGATTCAAATATCCGATTACGCCCATCCGGGCCTCTTCCATATCTCGGGAAGAGGCCCGGATTTCTTTTCACACAAGCAGAGATGAAGCCACAAGTGGCAATGAATGACAGTTCGAACGGCACAAGATTTATACCAAAGCAACACAGGAAAGATGCCCGAACAGCGTAAAAGAACCATCCGAATGACGCGGAAAAGGCACCAAAACAGCGGGCGGAACCAAAAAATCAAGTCGAAAAGCAAATAACGCGGAGCTTTTACGGGCCATTGTTCGATGATTTTATCTACCTTTGCAACAGTAAACACTGTAATTTTGAAACGCCTTTATCACATGACCGGATTTCCGGAGCGACAAATGAATCAAAATTCAGACATCATATTAACATTATATTTATAACTAAAACGTAACGTATGAAAAAGTTTTTATCTCTTTCCATGCTTCTCGTATTTGCCCTATGCGCAAGCGCACAGCAGCGGAAGACATGGGATTTCACAAGCGGTATCAGCGACGAGACGCTGGCCAATTTAGAGGCCGATGGGGCCTGGACGGTCACATATAACAGTGACGGAACTTTCAAAGAAGCCAAAGACGCATCCAAAATCTTCGGAGATATGACGGCCAACGGTGTTGTCATCCCTGAACTCAGCGGCATCAAGTTCAGTAACAGCGGTCTTTCCAACAGCGGTAACTGGATTATCGGCAGCAACAAGTTCCGCATAGCCCGCAAAGGTTCTGGATTCTCACTACGTGTTGCTCCCGGCCAGACAATCACCATGAAAGCAAGAAGTGCCAACAAGTCAAAAAACAACCGTGGCTTCCAAGGTGACTCCAATATGGAATATATCTCCGGTCCTGAGAGCGGAATATGCGTCGGTAGCGACTTTGAGGCAGAAGGACGTGACGAACGAGGCGACTTCACGCTGGTTTGGAAAGTCAACGAGAACATCGAAGGCCTTGAGGGCGACTCACTTGATGTGACCATCAAAACGGCTCCCGACGGCGGTCTTGACATTTCCCTCATCCAAATTGACAAAGGTGACGGTCCCGAGACAACAGAGACCAAGATTGCCTATCTCTACGACTCAAGCTATCCAGGCTATGACCTCGATGCAGACGCTATCCACAACGCGATTGCCGAGTATCTCCCCAACCAAATCAGCGAAGCCAAAATCTTGGACATCGACATCAGCACGACCGAGAAAGTCGACCTCGACTCCCTCCGCAAGTTCAATGTCGTGGTAATCAGCAATGCCATCAACCCCGCGACGCCCTACGTCAACACCATCAAGAGCGCCATCGCATACGTGCCGATGCTCAACCTGAGCACGAGCCTCTATGAGACATGGGGCTACGGCAAAGCCACACAGAGCGAGAGCAGCACCCTCAACGTCGGCGCAAAGGCCCAGGAGTCACCCATCTTCCTCGACGAAATGGGAGAAACAATCCTTGACGAGGGAATGGTAGCTCTCTATTATGAGACTCCTGTGATTGGTTACACCGCAGAGGAAGGCTCATATTTCTCAAAAGACAGCGTATGGGCAAAGACAGGCGACGGTATCAACGCTATCCACGTACATAACAGCAAGCGCAACGCATACATGATGTTGCCGAGCATATTCGGAAAGGACGATGACGATACAGGCGTATTAGGGGGCATGCTTCCCGCTACAATCACCATGCTCAACAAAACGAAGAAGACACCGGTAAAGACATCCAAGCCTTCAGTCGTACAGGACTTCAACAATCATAGCACAACAGTCAGTCTGAGATGCTCTACCGGCGATGCCATCATCTACTACACGACCGACGGCAACGAGCCGACGATGGCAAGTCCTGTCTACACCGAACCGTTTGAAATCAATACCGCCGGTGTCACTGTCAAGGCCATTGCCATCGCTGACGGCTACTACCTCAGCGACATAACCGAGACGGTCATCGAAATCAACGAGCTGGCCAAGACTCCCACGATTTCCGTTGTCGAGAACGACGGCTACACCGAGATTACTCTCATACCGGCAAACGACGGCGAAGTTGTCTATTATAACTTCACGGGAAGCGACGCCATCACTGCCTCCACAATGTATGACGGCACGCCCATCACCGTGACCAAGCACACCACCATCACTGCTTTCACCGCTGCCCACGACACATATCTGCAGTCAGAGGCCACCTCACTGTTCGTCAAGGTCAAGAACGAGAAAGTCCGCATGGACGTCGTTTCCCACATGGACGCCAAGGCTTCCGTATGGACTCCGGCTTCAGCCAACCCGACATACTACAACGGCAAGAACGGCCATGCCTACTACAGCGACATCATCAGCGGTGTCGATGAAGAGGGCAACGCCATCTACGAGCCCGCCAACGAGCTTGTCAACGTCAACCCGCAGAACGGCTGGGAAGTCAGCACATACGGCCAGGCAATGTTCTGGCAGAGCAACAACCCGACCCACAACGTCGGCGACGGCGGCGGCTACAACCCCGAGATGGCTATCGACGACAGCAATGAGATCACGAGCGGATGTATTTCGTTCGGAAAGGACGGCGCAGCCAACTCTGACGGCGTTGCCGGTCCCCACTTCACGGGCTGGATTCAGAGCACCGAGGCCTTCCAGGGTCCGTTCGACCTCGTTTCGTTCATCTCTACTACTGGTAGCGGCGCTGTCGACGTGTTCGCATACGTAACGACCGACACGCTGAGCGGCAACTGGACTGAGCTCGGCAAGCTGGAGACAGGTACGGTCAAGCGTCTCTGGAAGCAGACCGTGCTGGGCTATGAGGGCACAGACAAGGTGTTCGTGAAGGTTTGCGGCAGAGAGGCCGCCAGTGTCTTCGACCTCTACATCAAGAACGAGGGCGAGCTGTCAAAGGAATATCTGACAGGCATCCAGAACGTCAACGCCGGCAAGGCTGCCGAGGGTGAGGTCATCCGCACGATGATCTACAGCATCAACGGCACGCAACTTGACAAGCTCGGCAAGGGCATCAACATCATCAAGGAGGTTTATGCCAACGGTGCTGTCAAGACGAAGAAAGTCATGGTCAAGTAAACCATAACGTTCACATAACACAATCCGGGTCGCTTCCAACGGTTGGAAACGACCCGGATTTGTTTTTTATAGACTTGGCTTTCGTAAGTAGACAGCGACAATTAATTTATACATTGAACACAGAGACACGGAGACACAGAGGGCAATATAACTCTGTGTCTCCGTGTCTCTGTGTTCAAAAATATATTATAAGACCTTTGTAAGATAAACGCGAAATGCAGTTCCATAGCTACAAGCCTAAGCCTTTGAGCCTTCACGTTTACACCGTATAATCAACTGTCTATCTGCCTTTATCCCCGTTCTCTTCATTCCACCTTTCCACCACCTCGTCCATTCCTATGTCGAGCAGACGCATGTTGCGGAACATCTCGGGTAGCGTGCGGTCGATGAATTCGCGGCGGCGGGACTGCATGATGGTGTCGCGCGCCTCGGGACTGACGAAATAGCCGAGGCCACGCCGGTTGTAGATGATGCCGTCACGGGCCAGCGCGTCGTATGCCTTGACGGCCGTGTTGGTGTTCACTTCGAGCATGACGGCATATTCGCGCACGCTCGGTATGCGTCCGTCGGCGCCGTAGGTCCCGGCCAGGATCTCGTCGCAGAGCCGGTCGGCCATCTGCAGATAGATGGCCTTGTCGTTGCTGAAAGTCACTGTCATAGGTTCGTCCATTTGTTGTTAATGACTTGCATGCGGCGGTATATCCGGTATGAGCCCCAATAGCAGAGCGCGGTCAGGGCGCCGAAGACGAATGGGTCGATGCGGTTGTGGGCTATCCCCAGTTTGTCGCCAAAACCGAGACTCACGATGCCGGGATTAATATCGAGCCATCCGAACATCAGTCCTGCAGCGATTATAGAGAATGTCGTGAGCACCACGGTGTTGCGATGGAAAATCGTACCGCCAAATATATAGAGACTGTGGAAGAAGAGTGCGACGGACGCGAACATGGCCATATTCCACAATCCTTCAGTCCTGTCACGTGTGTAGAGCCAGAAATCGGCCTTCCGTTCGTTCCACCCTATCAGCAGTCCCGTGACGGTGTCATAGAGTTCGCCCATGCCTGTGAGCACGATCGAACCGAACATGCGCGGACCGAAGATGAGACTGATGACGAGACGCAGGACGTCGGCCATGACCGAGGCGACAAAGAACATCACGAAGAAGCCGACAGTGGCGTAAAGCAGCCGCGCGAGGAATTTTTCGGTCGATGACGCCGGAAGCATCAGGAAGGCCGTGCGTTGCTGGCGGGTCTTCATGCAGTCGAATATGAGGCTGGAGCCGATAAGCATGAAGACCATGAAGGCGATGGTCGTCTCCGCCACCATTTCCCCCAGCCGGCGCTG
>USFX01000140.1 GCA_900553965.1 uncultured Prevotella sp. | reverse complement strand
ACTGGAGTTCTTATAGAACGTCACTGGCAGCTTGCCGCTTGGGTTGTAGTCGCCGAAGATGATGTCGGCCACGGCCGTACCGCCCTGCTCGCCGCCGTACCATGCCTGAAGGATGGCGTCGCACGTAGCCGTCTCAGGCTCAAGACCCATCGCACCGCCGGAGCAGCAGACGAAGATGACCTTCTTGCCGGCCTCGCGGAGCATGGCGAGCATATCGCGCTGAACCTGCGGCAGTTCGATGTTGAGGCGGTCGCCGCCGCGGAAACCGGGCTCGTCAACCTTCATTTCCTCACCTTCGAGACGCGGCGAGATGCCGCCGACGAAGATGACGGTCTTGGCGTCGCCCACTTCGGCCAGCAGCTGTTCGCGGGTCGGTGTGGTCTTTTTCGTCAGGTCAAACTGCATGGCCGCCATGTTGTCCTCTTGAACGTAGTCAATCTGAATGGTGTATGTCTCGCCGGCCTTGAACTTGCGCTTCACCTGCTGGTAGTCGATGCGGTGGCGCGACTTCCACTTGTTTATGACAGTATCGCCGTTGAGGATGACGCGGGCCTTATCGTCACATCCGATGGACAGCGTCAGCGTCTCGTCCTCGGCGGGAGTGAATGTCCCCTCATATCTTGCCGAGAAGTGTTCGAGATTGACACCTGGCGCGAATACCGTCGCACCGCCGTTGCTCAGATTTATCGGTTCGCGGAGATAAGCCGTGGCTGCCGGCTCGCCGCTCATGTCCTCGTTGTTCCAGTAGGTGGCTTTCATGCCCTTTTGGCCGTCCGGGCTCACCATCATGTCGTAGCGGCTGTCGTCCACCTCGTTGCGGGTCAGACCGCATCCGGGAATATAGCGGACGTTGCCGATCTTGTTGCGGATGCCCTGCAGGATGGTCACCGTGTTTGTCGGATAACCGCTGTAGTTACCCCACATCATGGTCGAGTCGTTGGCGTTGGGGCCCATGACGATGACGTCTTTTGCGGCCTCGCGGCTCAGCGGCAGCACGTCACCGCTGTTCTGAAGCAGCACGGTTCCCTTGCGGGCCATGTCGAGGGCCATCTTCTTGTGGGCGTCACAGGCCACGATGGACTCCGGAATCTTTGTCCATTCGACAAGCTCGTCCGGGTCGAAGTCGCCGAGCTCGAAGCGCGCCTTGAGCAGACGGCGGACGCAGATGTCGATGTCGGCCTCGCTGACGTCACCAGCCTTGACAGCGTCAGGCAGACGGTTGTAGTTGGCACCGCACTCCACGTCTGTCCCTGAGAGCACGGCCTTGGCCGATGCCGAAGCCGCGTCTTTCGACACCTCGTGCTTGCCTTTCTGCCAAAAGTCGCCGATGGCACCGCAGTCGCTCACAATCATTCCCTTGAAGCCCCATTCGTCGCGCAGAATCTGCTGCTCATAGCGCGTGTTTCCGCAACACGGCTCACCGTCGATGCGCTGATAAGCGCACATGACTTCGGCCACGTTGCCTTTCTGAACGAGCGCTTTGAACGCCGGGAGATAGGTCTCCCAGAGGTCGCGTGCCGGCAGGTTCTCGATGTTGAACGAATGGCGGTTCCACTCCGGACCGCTATGAACGGCGAAGTGTTTGGCGCAGGCCAGCAGTTTCCGGTACTTGCTGTCCTCCGGTCCCTGAAGACCGCGCACGACGGCCAGTCCCATCCGCTCCGTCAGATAAGGGTCCTCACCGTATGTCTCCTGTCCTCGTCCCCAGCGCGGGTCGCGGAAGATGTTGATGTTCGGCGTCCAGAACGACAGACTCTGATATTTCTTGATGTTGCCGCTCTGCTTGGCCTGCCGCGCCTTTACGCGGGCTTCGTCGCTCACGGCCGTGAAGACCTGTTCCAGCAGTGCGTCGTCCCACGATGCGGCCATGCACATCGTGATGGGGAACACTGTGGCGAATCCGTTACGGCCGACGCCGTGAAGCGCCTCGTTCCACCAGTCGAACTGCGGTATGCCGAGCCGCGCGATGGCCGGCGAGCCGTTCATCATCAGCCGTGTCTTCTCTTTCAGTGTCAACCGTCCCAGCAGGTCCTCGGCGCGCTGCTCGGCCGTGAGACTCGCGTCCTGATAGGGTAGCGTCTGGCTCATGGTCGGCATGGCGCACGCCATCAGAAGCGAGATGATAATCTTTCGTTTCTTCATTTGTTCCGTTTTGTAGATTTTTGATTGTTATTAAATAGAGTTATTCCGTTTGCCGTACATTGCGGAGACCCGGACCGGAAAGTAAAATGACTCATATTGCAGAGTAAAATGACTCATATTGGTCAGTAAAATGACTCATATTGGTCAGTAAAATGACTCATATTGCAGAGTAAAATGACTCATATTGCAGAGTAAAATGACTCATATCATAAAGTAATATAGCCTGTATTACCGACCAATATAGCCTATATTACGCGGTAAAACAGCCTGTCTTACTTTCCAATATAGCCTGTCTCACTTTCTTGTATGTCCTGTCTCACTTACCGGAAGGGCATGTCCGGCCTTGCCGTATGACTGCCGTCAGCGTCACGGGGCTTCCTGCCGGACTGCCATCACTGCCCCAATGTCCCCTTAGACACAAAAAAAGAGGAGACCGCAGTGCAATCATGATCTTACGCCGCAGTCTCCTCACTTACGTGTCCTTAATATCAACGCCCTCCGCCGGACTGTTGTATATTATATAATAAGGTGTATCTTATTTCACTACGACCTTCTTGCCGTTTTTCACAACGATGCCCTTGAAGCTGTCGTTAACTTTCTGTCCGGCGAGGTTGTAAGCGGGAGCGTCAGCTGCAACCTTCTCTGCAACGGCGCTGCTGATGCCATCGCTACCACCTTTATACCAACGAGGGTCACCCACCTTCGTGTCAATCTTCAGAGTGAAGTCGCCGTTGTCCGGATCAGTGAAGATGTCGGCAGAGCTCTGCTCTCCTGCGGGGAGGTCGGCGATGTTGTTGGCGGCATATACACAGTCAGAGGTGCGGAGACAGTTTGTGATTGTCATAGTTCCGGCAGAGCGGGCTCCTTTTGCAGTTTCTTCGTATGTCTTGCCGAGGATGACGTTTGTCATTGTTAGATTAGTGCTCTGTCCATTGGCATCCATGAAGTATTTGCCACCAACCACATTGTTGTAGAACGTACAGTCAGAAATGAATATGCCGTTAGCGACAGGAGCCTTTGAAGTCTCGATGAAGCTGCGCTGTGACTTATTGAACGTAGAGTTCTTGATGTCGAGTTTGCCGATGGTCGTAGAAGCTGTACCGAAATAGAACACGGAGTAACCGTTAGCACTTGACATGTTTGTCATAACGCAGTTGTCGACAATGATATTGTCAATCTTGATGGCCTCAGAGCCTTGAGTGCGGATAAGCGAACGCTCCATGCCGTTGATTTCAATGCCTTTCAGCGACAGCTCGCCTACAGAGGCCGGCTTGCTCTGATTGATGAAATACTGGCATCCTCCGTCAGCAATCTTAACGTTCTCAAAACGGATGTAGCCGTGAGTGCCTTCGAGGTTGAAGCTCTTCGGGAAATTGAGCGTCGGCTTCTCGCCCTGGCCCTTGATTGTCAGGGAGAATCCTTCGGGCAGACTTACGCCTGTCTTCTCGCCGGCCTCGCTCATGCCATAGACCTCAACGGTTTCCTTTGTTCCGGGGATGATGATTTCAGCACTTGTTCCGCCTGCGTTTTCAGCTACGGTGTTGATGAGCTCCTGAGTCAGAGCCTCGTCAGCATCAGTGAGGGTGTACTGATAGTCCTGTGCGTTGACGCCAACAGCGCAGAGTGCTGTGGCAACTAAAGTAAAAATCTTCTTCATAAGTTTTGATTTTGTTTTTAATTAATAGTATAATATATTCGTTTCTTTTTTCGTTATGTTATTTCACTGCAAAGATAACGAAAAACATTCATACCATTGCCTTTTTATTATTTAAAAAGTAGTAATTTTTAGTTGGCAACAGGGTAAAATCCGACTTTTCGCCAACTTTCCGTTTTTTGACAGGGGTAAAATATAGGGATATTGTTGTTGCGGCTTGTCCGGTTTCTATAATGAAACGCAAAGCCCTCAAAGCCACAAAGACATGAAAGCTCACGGCATTGAATATCCCACCCGGTGGCTCTGCGTCTTTGCGACCTTTGCGTTTTCGTTTCGGTGGCAATGTCTGTTTAAAACTTATTCACAACTCTGAATAAACTTTACTTTAACAATGGTTGAACGTCAGCCGGACCTCCGTTTTCGGGTTACGACTCAAAATAACGCATTTTTTTCGTTCAAACAGGAGACGTTGACAGTCAGGGAGTTACGGATATGAGCTTTTTGTGACAAAACCGTAAGGGCCTCCCGGGGGTGCAACGGGGTGCTCGTTGCATTGCGACGGGGCGTCCGTCATCGTGCGAAAGCAGCCCCGTCGTGCCCCCGGGAGGCCCTTACGGCAAGACCGCGGTCTTTTTTCAAGCGAAAAACGGTTCGAAAATGACTCGCCGTCCGCTCTGGTTTCGAAAAAAAATAATGTTAAATTCGCAGAATTGAGCAGACGAATTAACGTCTCTTTACTTTTCTTACGGCCTCCTTGCACCTTGATGTCCGCGTCATTTTCCTGTCCTCATCCTGAAGGTATCTTTCTCTTGAGGGAGTCTGAGTGGGCTCTCACCCCGTAGATCTGATGGCCTCTTTAAGGTGTATTTTTTAGCAGACAATAGAGTAAAATCAGAGTTTTTGTCAATTTTCTGCCCTCGAATATACTTTTGATACAATATTTTATATTATATTTGCAAAACCAAATAACGAGATACTATTAACAATAACAACAAACTAAAACAAAATTTTTATGTCTGAACAAATTAAGCGTATCCGAGTGACGCTGTTATTGGCCCTGCTGCTTATTGCGGGAGGAGTCTCGGCGCAGACTGTAAAAGTCACCGTTAAAGACTCCAACGGTGAAACAGTCATTGGAGCAAATGTGTTGGAGAAAGGGACACGGAATGGTGGCGTCACCGATATTGACGGTGTGTGCAACATCAAGGTCTCAGGCCAAAATCCTATTGTCGTTTCATACATCGGTATGAAATCAAAGACAGTCGACGTCAAGGGCAAGACGGCAGTCAATGTCGTTCTTGAGGACGAGGCCTCTTCGCTCAACGACCTCGTCGTCATCGGTTACGGTAGCGTACGTAAGAAAGACCTGACGGGTTCGGTGTCGACGGTCAAAGGCTCTGACCTGGTGAAAGTACCGGTGGCAAACGTCAGTGAGGCCTTGACCGGTAAGATGGCCGGTGTTCATGTGACCACGACCGACGGTTCGCCCGACGCCGAAATCCTCATCCGTGTGCGTGGCGGCGGTTCGATAACCGGTGACAACTCTCCTCTTTATGTTGTTGACGGTTTCCAGACCAGCACCATCAGTGACATCTCGCCCAACGACATCGAAGACATCACAGTCCTGAAGGACGCTTCCGCCACGGCCATCTATGGTGCCGAGGGAGCCAACGGTGTTGTCCTCATCACGACGAAGAATGCCAAGGGCGGCAAGACCGTTGTCAACTATAACGGTTATCTGCAGACCAAGACCGTGGCCAACCGCATGGACGCCATGAACACATACGACTATGTTATGAGCAACTATGAGTATGCTCTTCTGCGCAACGACGCAAGCACGCTCAACTCATTCTACCGTCAGTTCGGCGTTTATGATGACCTCCAGCTTTACAAGGGCATCGAGGCTATCGACTGGCAGGAAGATATGTTCGGAGCAGATGTGCTCTCTCAGAGTCATAACGTCAGCATCAGCGGCGGTTCGGATAAGACGAAGTTCTCTTTGAGCGGAACTTACGACTATAATGGCGGTCTGATGGAGAACAATGACTTCTCCCGTGCCGCTTTCATGTTCAAGTTGGATCATCAGATCAACAAGAAGATGAAGTTCACTATGAACGCGCGCGTCAGTGACCAGGAAGTCAACGGTTCCGGAACACAGGGCGGCACGTACAAGATTCGTACATCACAGGCGATAACCTCTGTCGCTACAAAGGGATTGTCGGAATACATCACTCCCGACTTTGACACCATGTCGGATGAGGAAATCGACGAGTGGGAAAAGAGCAACATGAGCCTCTCCGAGCAGGCAAAACGCTATTGGCGTCGTCGCGACCAACGCCGCTTCAACTTCAACGCCGCTTTTGATTGGGAAATCATCAAAGGTCTCAAGGCACGCGTTGAGGGTGGTTATGGCTATGGTTTTGAGGAGACGAAGAGCTGGTGGGGTTCCACCACGACCAATGCTTCATACGTCGGCGGAATGCCTCTGGCCGAGTGGACGAAGCAGAACAGACGCAGTCTGCGTGAGACTGCGACAATCAGCTACGGAAGAAAATTCCTAAAGGATCACAAGTTTGACGTGATGATTGGTCAGGAATACCGTAACGAGATGAGCGACTATAATTATATGTATGGAACGCGTTACAGTGAGGCGTTGTCTCCCGAAGACGTGTTCTCTAACTTCGGCATGGGCTCCGGTGTTCCTACGGTGAAAAGTGTTACCGACCCGGACACACGGACCGTCTCATTCTTCGGCCGTCTCAACTACAACTACAAGGAGCGTTATCTCCTCACTCTTACTTTCCGTGAGGACGGCAGCTCGAAGTTCGCAAGAGGCAAGCAGTGGGGCTTCTTCCCTGCAGCAGCCGCTTCATGGCGCATCATCGAGGAACCGTGGATAGAAAGCACACGGGGCTGGCTCTCCAACCTTAAACTCCGCGTGTCTTACGGTAAGGTCGGCAACAACCGTATTGCTAACAATACTTTCCGCCAGGTGTACAGCCTGAACAGCGGAAGCAAAAACTATGGTGTGGGCGACGCCCAGAACAACCACCTCGCAGCTTCGGATGTGATTGCCAACCCCAACATTACTTGGGAGAAGCGTACCACGCGTAACATCGGTCTCGATTTTGGTTTCTTCAAGGAGAGACTCAACGGTTCGCTGGAATTCTATTGGAACAGTACCGATGACCTGCTCATCCAGCATGACATCACCGCTCCCGGTTACAAGTCAGTTTACGAGAACAGCGCTTCGACAAGCAACAAGGGTGTCGAGTTGACCCTCAATGCTGCCATCATCCAGAAGAAGAACTTCTCTTTGGGCGCTTACTTCAACATCGGTTTCGACAAGAGCAATATCGATGACTTGGCTGCCGGTATCAACGAAATGCCGTTCCGCTCTGGTTGGGCAGGAACCGACAACAAGAACCAAACGGACTATATCGCTCGTGTCGGCGAGCCAATCGGCTT